>CAZBCD010000019.1:0-17741 GCA_964490205.1 uncultured Pelolinea sp.
TGTGGTATTCTTAAATAATCACGGTTGCACTTGAGACTTGAATCCAGCTCCTGATTATATAAGAAATAAAATAGATATAAGACCCTTGCTTTCTATTTATATTGTGAAAAGTTACTCTTTACCACTGCGGAAATTCCTTCAATTGCCTGCAATTCGTCGGTTCCCTCTGCTTGAATGTGAATAACGTGCCCATTATAGACACCCAGGGAAAGCACACGCAGGATGCTTTTTGCATTTACAAAGTCTGATCCGGTGGTTAAATTTTTTACTTTGATGTCACAGGAAAACTGGTTAGCAGTGCGGATAAATAGGTTTGCGGGGCGAGCGTGCAGCCCCTGTTCGCTATTCACTGTCAACTCCGCTGTTTCCATTTTACTTACAAGAACCTATAGTATATGACTCCCCATAAGAAGACTGGAATAAGAATACGTACCTAATTAATCTCTAACCTGCTATATTTTGATTATAGATGGCACATAAAAAAACAATTGTGCCATTAAAGCAACATAGACTTGTGACAAAACTACACTGTCATAACGGATAATGGAGAAAATTTTAAAAAAACATCCAAGATTATTAGATATTAGTAAGATCCTGTGAGTTTAGGAAGCCACTGCCAGAGGATGTTGACCACTTCCGAAGGTTTTTTTGTATTTCGGACACTGTTCATAAATTCGGGGTATTGGATTAATTCATTCAATTGAAATAACGCTGTTAGATGGGAATTATCATCTGTGGCGCCAAGAACGAAGATAATGTCGGTTTCTGGGGGAGTGTCATGCTCGAATTTGAAGGGTTGTTCAAGTTTCAGCATACTCATGCATAATTGATTAACTCCATCGGTTGGTTTGGCATGCAGGAGAAGTACTCCGGACCCCATATACATATAGAAACCGTAATTTTCAATCACATCGATCATCGCTGAAAGATAGCGGTCCTGAATAACACCGCTGTTGATTAGAGGTTGGCTGGCCAGAGAAACTATCTTGCGCCAGGAATTTACACCATTGAAAAAGGTGATATGCGTAAGTTGTAGCAGGTCAGCCAGGGAATTCTGCTGATCCAAAGACCTGAGATTTTGCTTACGCTTGCTCTGGTTCTTTTCCGCAATCCAGCGCTGAATGGATTTTATATCATCAATTTCCAAGAATGGCTGCACCTCGATAACCGGCAGATTAAAATCCTCAATCGGAAGTGTACTGACAATAAGATCCCCTTCTAAATCATTAGAAAAAGAGGTTTCAAATGTATTGATGATTCTAACTACCCTCAGATTTGGGAATTCATATTCAAGCCGCGATTGAAGGAGTGAGCTTTTTGCGCGGACTCCGTCGTTGGCAATAATCACACTCAGGTGTGAATCTTCCACAGTTCGCAGCCTTTCTAGAGCGGAGAGCAGATACATCGTGATGAACCCCACCTCTTCTTCCGGAATCCGTGTAGATACTTCATTTTCAAGAATGAATATGCTGCTTTCAGCGACGCGGTAAATTTTAGGAAACTTTTCTTTGATCACATATAGGTGTGAATTTCTAATCGGAATATGGTAATTCAAACGGAATAGGCTGTAATCAAGATGGTTCTTGAGCTCTTGAAATAGAATTTCATCTATTTTTAGCATTGGATGCAGCCGCATGGAGCAAATATTGATTATTTGCTGGGCGATCTGTTCGCTTTTATAAGAAGAGGGGATATGATTTGAGTCATTAATTTCCTGGGAGGAGCTGTTTTCCCGGCGGCTGCCAATTATCAGCGCGGTAAGGAGTTCGATTTCCCTTTGGTTGGGTTTTATCTTATATTCCTTTTCAATCTGATACCCAAGCACCTGAGCAATCGCATATTCGTCTGTTGCTGTTACTTTTTTATCCACTTTTCCAGGGATGGATTTTCCTCCCTGTATTGCCTGGATCATAATGCCAAGATACATCATGATCTCGACCTGAGATTTCAGAGATATGCAGCGGTTGATATTCTCTTCTATATATAAAACTAGATGGTGAGTGAAATCCAATCTAAGCTGGTTGATAAAACCGGCAATGCGGTAAGAGATTACGTCGCTTGTGAAGTGCTGGCGGTTTTGAAAATATTCAAATAACCGATACCATCTTTTATCGCCCAACTCCTCACGGATCAGGCGCACCAGGGCAAACCGGCGGGATTCTTCCCGGCCTTCAATCCACAATCCCTTAGCAGATCTTCTTAATAATTGAATATTAAACTTACTTAACCACTTTTCAACACCCTGGATATCCTTAAAGATGGTTGAGCGGGAAAAATTCTCTACCTCAGATACCTTTTTTGCTGCAACCGGTTCGTTGGATGTCAGCAGATACGAGAGCATGATACGGATACGCTGTTTGCGTGATAACACAAGGTCGCAGTCTTCCAGAGCATTGATGGTCTCAAGAAGGTCGTTTTTCTTTTGCTGGGACGCGACAACTTCGACGCCATATCCGGGTTTGTTTATGAACTCAATCTCTGAAGTTTGCAGCCATGTACGTACAATGTTCATGTTGTAGCGGATGATGCGCGCGTTCAACCCCGTTTTTTCCGCTAATTCGGAAAATGTGATCTTACCGTGTGCTTCAAGAAGTTCACGGATGATTTTCTGCTGGCGCACATTGATATCTGGTTTTCGCTCGATCACAATAGGATTGTATCACTGTTAGTTTATATTTGGCGCAATTAATTGCGCCAATAATTGTACATATTGATCAAGGGGAACACTTATATAATTATTGAGAATAAAGCGAAAACGCTTTAGTTTATCAAGTAGAAATCATTTTTTTTGGAAGGACCGCAAGGTAATCTATCTAATACGGTTAAAAATAACGAGGTGTTTTTCATTGTGTCCATAGAGATTCTAGAAAACGTTCAAGTACTAAAAATGGATAAGGAAAATAAAGAAGAGGTGCTGGAGGACCTCTCCAATGCTGCGATCAACGCGGGTTATGCGAAACCCGGATATTTAGAGGCAATCCTTGAGCGAGAAGAAAAATATCCCACGGGTCTGCATACTCCTCAGATTGAAGTAGCTATCCCTCACGCGGATGCTGAATGGGCAAATGCGCCTTCACTAACGATCGGATTGCTGGAACATCCGGTTACCTTTAAACCAATGGGGGGAGAAGGCGGAGATGTTGCCGTGGAAATCGTTTTCATGCTCACAATAAAAGAACCGAAGCAGCAGATCAAATTCTTGCAGGCCTTTTCCACACTTATGGCGGAACCGCAATTGTTGATAGATTTCAAGAATACCGGTGATCATGAACCTTTTACCAGCCGGATAAAAATGAAGATGGGATGATGTGCATATCCTTTTTGAAATAGAAAGGTTATTAACAGTGTGAGGAACAAATTCTTAAAATGAACTTAAAAGAAATCATCAACCCAAGAATATTTGAAATCCCCGATTACGACCAGGGACATGTAACCAAATGCTGGCAGGACCCATCGATCCGCAGGCAAATGTCCAATGAATCAAATTATGCGCCGATCGAGGCGGTTCAGAAAGCGATCTGCGATGCTGGTAAAGTGGCGAATTATTACGCTGAAGATCCAACCTATGCGTTATCTCTCCGGGAGAAATTGGCGGCTTATTCTTCAGTAGAAGCAGAAAATGTGGCTCTGGGAAATGGCTCGATCGAAGTACTTGATTTGATATTCCAGCTCTTTATGTCAGAACCTGGGGTTGATGAAGCGATCCTGCTTCAGCCGGATTACTCTGCATACGTGCCGAGAATGACATATTTCGGATGGAATATTATTTATGCCAAGCTGTCAGAGAGTTTGAATAATGCGGCTGATCAGGTATTGGCGGCGATCTCAGACAAGACAAAGTTTGTTTTACTGTCACGCCCGAACAATCCATTGGGTACAGTCATACCGGAAGATGAGATCCATCGGATGTTGAAAACCAATAAGATTATCATTGTTGATGAAGCATATATTGAAATGGCAGATGAGGGTACATCCGTATCCGAATGGGTTAATGAACATGATAATCTGATCGTCCTGCGTACTTTCAGTAAGGGCTTCTGCCTGGCGGGTATTCGCCTGGGTTATATGCTTGCCAATCCCAAAATTGTGCGCTATGTCAACCGGTCTAAGCATATTTTTAATGTGAATATTGCAGCAATGGCGGCCGGCGAAGCGGCATTGGATCATCTTGATGAGTATAAACTGGTCTTCAGGAAGCTAGCTGACACGCGTGATTGGCTGATTGATGAGTTGAGAAAAATTGATGGATTAAAGCCGATTCCATCCCAGGCAAATTTTGTAATGATCAATGTAGAAGAAAGTGGCAGGAGCGCAACAGAATTTGTTGATTTCCTGCTGGAGAAAGGTTTCTTTGTACGCAGTTTTGCGAAGAAAGCAGGCCTTGAACCAGATACTCATTTCCGTATTTCGGTGGGACTGCCTGAAGATATGAAGGAACTTGTTGAATATTTGAATGCGTTCATGTAAAATTAAAGAAAAGGTGCTTGAGTAAGCATACTTACATAAGCACTCAGAAAAAATTATTTATATAGAAGGAGTAACAATAATGGGAAGACCTGCAGTAATTTTAGTAATGTGCGGCTCATCTGTAGCCACAACCAACCTGGCAGCGGTCAAGTTGGAAAATGAAGCCAAACGCCGCAAGATAAAAATTGTCACCAAGAAAGGAAAAATCGCTGATTTCGATATGCTGGTCAATATGCATAAACCCGACCTGGTCGTGGCTACCTCCCAGACCCATGACCGGGATAATATCAAGGTTTACAGCGGTGTTCCGCTGGTGACAACCATGGGCCAGGAAGAACTCTACGATGAAATATTTGCATATATTCAGGAACAAGATCTAGGCTAATCGGAGAACATATTTATATTCAAATCAAATTCATAAAAATCATAAGGAAAGGTGGTGGTTGTTAGGATAATCTTTAGTAAGGGAATGTAGGGTTTTATTAATTCTAAAAAAGGAGTAAAAAATGGATAGTGGAATTCTTAGTTTGATATTGGATCCAATTGTCAGTTCAGGACCTTTGTTCATGATTCTGATTGTCTTTACGATAATCGGATTGCTTCTGCGCATGGGTTTCTTGAACGCATGGAAAAACGGTATGCTGATTGCAGCGGGATTCGGTGGTGTGTACATTGTTGTTGATTACTTCCTCGGCAATGTAGCCCCCGCGGCGCTGGCATTGGCCGAACGGTTTGGTGGTGTTTTCTCATACACAGATGTCGGCTGGGCGGCTAGCGCTGCCTATGCATTCGCGTCTCCTTTGGCTTATGTGGTCATAGCAATCATGCTCGGCGTTAACCTGCTAATGATCTTCGCCAAGATGACCGATACACTCAACCTAAACATTTGGGACTTCTGGGAGCCGATTTTCGCTTGCCTGGTCCTGTATGCGCTCACAGAAAACGTTGTTCTAAGCTTCATATTCGCAGCTGCACTGCAGTGGTACATTCTCATGGCGACTGACTTCAATGCCCAGCGTGGATATTGCAAGGACCTTGGTTTTGAAGGTCTGGCATTCTATCAAGGCGGTACTGCAGTCTGGGGTCCTGTAGGGCACTACATAGCCAAAGCTTTAGACAAGACTGGTTTGAAGGAAGCCAAATTCACCCCTGAATATGTTCAGGAACGTTATGGTGTTATTGGTGAACCCGCGATACTTGGCAGCATCATCGGATTGCTGATGGGCATTGGCGCAGGTTTCGCCTGGACAGATGTCATTCTTCTCATGATCGCTTTAGCGACATCTCTCGTTCTGATCCCCATGATGTCCGGCATCGTAATGCAAGCGCTTGTTCCGGTTGCTGAAGCCGCAGCAAAATTCATGAAGAAAACGGCCGGCAAAAGACAACTGTTCATCGGTGTGGACCCAGCGATCGCTGTTGGCAACACCACCGTTCTCGCAACGACTGTTCTGATGGTGCCGATTATGCTCCTGTTGGCGTTCGTCATCCCAGGTACTGTGATGATTCCATTAGCAGATCTTCCTTCCCTGCTGTTCATCTGGGTATACCTGGTTGCCCCGAATAAATTTGACATGATCCGCACTGTCATCACCGCGACCGTTGTGGGTGCCCTGGGTATTATTTTGGGCAGCCATACTGCGCCATATCATACAATGGTTGCACAAGCACAGGGTCTGGAGGTTGCGGAAGGAACTGGCGTTTCCTCAATGCTGGTTGCATTATCACCGGAAATAAACCTTGCGGCTGTTCTTGGTGATAACTTTGGCACGATTGGATTTGCCGGTTTTATTGCAGTCTTGGTGGTTGGTATAGTCATCACCGGCGCTTTCAGAATGAAATATCTGAAAGACCAAAAAGCTAAAGCATAAACATAAGCAAGAAAAAATTGAGCCTGTTCTTGTGAACAGGCTCAAAAAAAATATTTTACACCCAGAACTTATTATTCCCTTAATACCATTAATATTATTCGAGGTGCATTATGAAACTGATCGAAAAAGTAAGCCAGGCTGTGCATAACAGTAAATTGTACAATCTGGGCCATTTCCACGAGGCTTGGGAGAATCCCGGGTTGAGGCGCCTGATGGGTAATGAACTTTTATATCCCCCCTCTCCTCAGGTGATTGAAGCGGTCCAAGCGATGATCCCGTATATCAATTACTATCCTGAAGATGCACCTACAAATAAACGTTTATTGAACGCACTGGCTGAGTACGTGGGAATTAGCGGTGGGGATGAGTGGATCACTCTTGGAAATGGTTCGATGGAAATTATTGATATGCTCCCGCACGCGTTCATCAATCCGGGTGATGAAATATTGCTCCCCGCACCTGATTATTCACCCTATTCAAGGCGTCCCTTGATTTTTGGCGCTAAAATTTTGGATGTTATTCCTGATGAAAATTACTCTTATACACTTGAAGATTTTACAAAGAAATTAACCCCAAAAACAAAGATGATCATCTTGAGCCGTCCAAACGCGCCGATCGGGAACATGATTGCCAGAGATATCATCGAGAAATTATGTGAAACAGAATGCATTGTAGTTATTGATGAGGCATATACGGAATTTTCCGAAGAGAATGTCTGCGATCTAATCACAAAATATGAAAATCTAATTATCAGCCGTACATTTTCCAAGGCAATGGGATTAGGTGGAATCCGTTTAGGATTTATTGTTGCCCATCCGGAGGTGATAAATTATGTTAATCGCATCCGTGTCCCAGAAAATATTAGCGTTTTGACACAAGCAGCTGCGCTTGCTGCCCTTGAAGATGCCGCTTATATTAAGGCTAATACTCAACTTGTGATCAAGTCACGCGACTGGTTCCAGAATGAAATCAGCCAGGTTACCGGGATTAGAGTTTTCCCCTCCAAAGGGAATTCGGTCCTTTTAAACGTTGATAAAACCGGAAAAACCGCCAAGGAATTTGTTCAAAACCTTTTAGAGAAGGGTTACTTTGTGCGCAACCTTTCCGGAGGCCGAAATCTTCCGGGAGAAGGATTTTTGAGAGTAACAGTTGGGACTCAAGAAGATATGGAAAATGTTGCTGAAATTATTAAGGATTTTGCTTGAAAAACTTATGGTGAAAAATATCCTCCCCTGCTACTTGGATAAGAACATTCATGTGAATATCCAATAAGGCTATAAAAAAAATTGTTTCAATTCACCAGTATCAAAGGAGCGTGTAATGGCAGATAAAAATAAACCAATCATCATTGGGGCAGATCATTTTGGTTTACCCCTGAAAAATGCTCTTCGTGATTATTTGGAAGGAAAAGGGTATCAAATCAAAGATATTGGAGTTGATTCAGAAGAGCCTGTGAAATATCCGGAAATTGCTATTGAACTTAGCGAAGAAGTCAGCCAGGGAAATTATGACAGGGGTATCCTGGTTTGCGGCACTGGAATAGGAATGGCGATTACTGCCAACAAGATCCGAGGAGTGCGTGCAGCCGTTATTCACGATCCATACTCCGCCGAGAGGGCACGGGCAAGCAATGATGCCCAGATTGCAACTTTCGGAAGCCTTGTGATTGGCGTTAATGCCGCAAAGAAAATGCTTGATATATGGCTCGAAAGTGAATTTGGGGGCGGGCGTTCTCAACCCAAGGTGGACTTGATTAACGCCCTAGATAAGAAACGATAATACTAGACCACAAAGCGTTATTCGTTACCATCCAACATTAAAAAGGAAATATATCTAGAAGAAAGCTGGAACGATGCTAAAAGCAGACATTGACGCATTTTATGCTGAACAGAAAGATCTTGATCCACAAAAATACCTGGTATTGGAATACTATCTTGAAACGCTAGTGGAACCGCGCGAGGGCGTTGCGCATCTTTGCCAGGAAATGTCCACAGCACAGTGGAGCCGTGTGGGGGTAGAAGAGGATTTTCGCCCTGAATTCGGTGCTAAGGTCGTCAATCTGGAAATTCTAAATAATAATGCGCAGCCCAGCAGTCCATTTCTGGCAAATTTGATTGGTAAGCCATATGATAAAGTATATGCTTTACGAGCAACAATCTGCTATCCATTTGGAAATTTTGGTACCAAGATTCCCAACTTGTTTACAGCAGTATGTGGGGAGGGAGTTTTTCATGCTCCTGACATTTGTGCCATACGGCTTCTAGATATTGAATTTCCCGAGAGTTTCCTGGCCGATTTTCAAGGCCCTCAATTTGGTGTTCAGGGGTTAAGGGATATTCTGGGTGTATACGATCGCCCATTGATGTTTGGTGTCATAAAACCGAATGTGGGTTTATCTCCGGAACCCTTCGCTGAACTTGGATACCAGGCCTGGCTGGGAGGATTGGATATAGCAAAAGATGACGAACAACTTGGGGATGTGAGTTGGTCCAGTTTGGATGAACGCTCCAAACGGTTGGGTGCACTTAGAAAAAAAGCAGAAGAGATCACGGGAGAAAAGAAGATCTATTTAGCAAATATTACCGATGAAGTGGATCGACTAATTGAATTACATGACATCGCAGTTGCGAATGGTGCGAATGCTGTGATGATCAACGGTATGTCAACAGGCTTCAGCGCGGTGCGTATGCTGCGCAAGCATGCTAAAGTACCATTAGTCTCGCACTTTGATTTCATGGCGCCATATATCCAGCTGCCGTGGTTTGGTGTGAAAGATATTGTATTCACGAAAATTCAGCGTATGGCAGGATATGATGTATTGATCTATCCCGGGTTGGATTCGAGGTTAAAAGCCACACGAGAAGATGTGCTGGATAATGCCGAAGCGTGCCTTGGTGAGCTGGGAAACCTGAAAACCACACTACCGGTGCCGGCTGGCAGCCAGTGGGCAGGTTCGTTAGAGAGATTGCATGAATTCTTTCGAACAATAGACTTTGGCATCGTACCGGGCCGGGCTGTCTTTGGGCATCCAATGGGTCCTGCGGGCGGTGCAGCGAGCTTGCGGCAGGGATGGGAAGCAGTCAGTAAAAAAGTACCGCTTGGAGAATATGCGAAAGATCATCAGGAACTGCAACTTGCAATAGACATGCGGACAAAAAATTAAAATGTATAAGTGATAGGTGTCTAAATTATTCCATAATATTTGAGTGGTAAGATAATTGAAACAAAGGCGAAACACACATACTGTTATTTGGCGATAATTGTTTCAAAGGAGATTATGCATGCGATTCGTAAGAAATGAGATCCAGACTCCAAAACTTCTTTTAACACCTGAAGCGAGAAAGAGCGATCCTTTTTATTCTCTTTTAACTGGTGTCGCAATATTTTCTATTGGTGTGGTGGGGTTTTTCCTTGCTTTTCTTTATCGCAATCCGATAAATGAATTTTGGACTAACTCATACCGGGATATTCAAAATTATGGTGTTTATTGTGCAGCTGTTGGCATTTTAATATATTCGGTTTCCGCAATTATTCTTAAAATCCCTTTAAGAAAGACTACTTTCTATAAAATAGAAACAATTCTTAAGGATGAACCTTTTGACCCACGGAAAAAGGGTGATTTCACAAAACCAATATTAGCAAAATTAACGGACCTTGATGATAAATGGGCATTGCTCACACAGGTAAATCCACCCAACACAGGCTTTATTATTCCCCAGGTTATTGTTGGGCCTGGTGGTGTTTTCAGCACTTATCCATTAACTGAACACCCGGATCGAAGATATTTTAAAGACCCAGGGTCACCGCTTATCAAGGCCAGTAAAATCCTGAGTGATGCTATTGGGCAAACTGTCACTCCAATCATTGTGTTTTCAACGAAAAAACTGGTCCAAATTTATCGAAAAAAACGAGACCCAAAAACTCGTACAATGCATATCCTGGATCTTGAAGATTATTTCGGAAAAAGGAAGAAAAAATTTACAGATAAACAACGGATTAAAATTGAAGAAATGGTCTTTGATATGATCAAAGGGACTTCGCCCGGCGAATAAAAACACAAAAAGCCTCCATGCGGAGGTTTTTATTTACAGGCTTGTGAACTTAATATCCACGCGAATGCCCAGATACACTTGAAAGCGATATATCTCAGGTGTGCAGATCGCTTCACTTTTTCACAGTCCAATCAATACTGGCAGATGATCACTAACCCCGCGCTTCTATGCGGGGCTTCCGGGTTGGTCTGTGCAGTTAAGCAGAGAAGTGGAAAGTTAGGCAATTAACCACAAAATGAGCGCGAAGAGGATCGAACTCTTAACCAATGGCTTAAAAGGCCACTGCTCTACCATTGAGCTACGCGCCCACATGGAAATCTATTTTAACATGCCCTTATATCCGCGTCAATCAGTAATCAAAATGCTCTATTGAATTTGGGTGGGTTGGTTGGTGAGAGAGGGCTGGCCCTGCTGATATTCAAGTTCTTAGGAGATATCTCACGCAGGTTAATCAGGATTTACTTGAGGTTCAAAGGAAAGATAGCCCAGCATATAGAATTTAGATTTTATTACCCATTGGATTTTAACTCCTCTTCGACTGCCAATTTCCAACGATACCCCATTATCTGAGTTTCCCATTTCGTCTTTTGTGAGTTTAGTGATATTCTATAATAGATATATCTAATAATAATTAATTTAGGAGAGATTGCGATGGGCGAAACCGGAAAAAAAGACAAAGGGAAAAGAGAACAAAAGAAAAAACCAAAGCTGACCATTAAAGAAAAACGAAAGATAAAGCGCGAGAAAAAGAGCGACAAATCCGGGGTTTTATAACAACCAAGCCGTCCGCAGATATCGCATACCCATGCGGGAAAACCAGGGACGGTGACAAGGCCTTCGCTGAGCCAGGTGAAACAAGTGGCTTTCATCCGGTGCATCTGGTTGAAGGCGAATATCTTGAAATCTATCAATCAGGTCTTTGGATCATTCAACTTTTATGTAGACTTTTATAGGTGATTGATATAAAGAGTAAAGCCACGAAAATCACTTCAAACGCGAGCAGTAAGAAGGCGTATCGATAAGCCTAAAATCCCAGAAATTAAGTATTAATAATTTCTGGGATTGTGAACACCGCGAAATTTTTATAATACCCGTCTAACGACAAAGATGATTGTAAATATAATGGCGAGTGCCACAAAGAGAATCATTGACAACCTGGCTCGTCTTCTTCTTAATCTGGGCATATGTCCTCCATTAAAAATCCATTTTATTTATTATAGCAAGAGAGATTTTAAATTATTAAAGCTAAGCCATTGGAAAATAGCGCCATGACCCCTTTGCTTTTTGATTTTCTGCTTTCAAGCCTTCTCAGTTATCCTTAATGTAATCAAAATGATCTATTTGGTTTGGGAGGGCTGATTTGTTAGCGAGGGCTGGTCCTGCTGGGAGGATGGTTGGGCGGTTTTTGCGCGGGCAGGTTTTGACTCAACAGGGCAGAGGAGGAGCGCTAGGTTGTTGAGTGCTTCGAAGTCATATTCCAGACGCCCGCAAATGTCGCATACCCAGGCGGGAAAATCGGGAACCGTAACCAGGTCTTCATCGAGCCAGGTAAAATAAGTAACCTTCGTCTTGTGCATCTGGCCGATGTGGCACTTACTGCAGGGAATCATGCTGGTTGGGTTGTTAAAACGCCGCAATTGGTCCGCCAGTTCTCTGGTGGGATCACCCACCTGGATTTCAAACCATTATACCACCCCAAAAACTGGAATAAAAAAACCCCCGTCTGTACAGGGTTGAAGAGATATTTTGCAGGACCAGATTAAATAGATGCTTCGATATGTACCGAGTCAACGATGCCAATGATGACGGAGATCACACACGCGCTCTTATTACCCATAACCTGCCGCGCACCGCTGCCCTCATTGAGCACAAGGACAGTATCCCCGATTCCTGCCTGGGTATTATCGAGCGCAATAAAATCTCCGCTGTCATCATCCTTATCAAACCCAAGCGGCTGAACAACGAGCAGCCGCCTATGTTTGTAATCCGCATGGCTGATGGTGGTGACAACCGTTCCAACAACTTTTCCAATGATCATGATCTTATGTGAACTTGTTCCAACCTTTTTTCAATGTGGTGCTTATACTCTTATCCTGGCTGATGGTTAGCTTGTCCACGATACCGACCAGGGCCAGATCCACCGGTACAAATTTTATTTCGGGCATAGCTAATGCTGCCTCCCGAGATTTGACCGTCACGCACACGTCATCTTGTCCTGCCTGTACGACATCAACAGCCACCTGCAGTGCACCGGTTGGCTGCAAGTGTTTATTCAATGGCTGAACGATCAGTAATTTCAAGCCTTTTAATCCCGGATATTTTTGTGTACAAATGGCAGTTCCTTTTACGCGGGCGAACTGCATTGTTTACCTTAAACCTAATTCTGCCGCTACGCGGTCAATGATGCGGTCCAACAACTCATTGCTCACCTGGCTGCCCAATCGAGTTCTAACGGCGCTTTTCACATTTGCCCTGATCGCTTCGATCTTTGATGAGGTCTGTAATTGTGGAGCGGATAGTTTTTGTTTGGGCGCAGTTTTAATAATATACGGGCGGATAGGCGCAGCCGGGGGTGTATCGTTGGGCTGCAGGAGTTCAACGCCCAGGCGCTTTGCTTTCTCATACGCAAGATCTGTCAAGACGACATCATCGGTGACAACCAGGCTGCGCTCGCCGCGCTGCACCATGTCTTCAATATCCCGTTCTGTATAAAATTCCTTTGCCATAGACGACCTCTCTGCTTAATTGCTGAACAACCTCTGGCTGCCTTTGAATTATGACGCGCACGATGGGCTTTTGCCAACCGGCGCCATTTTATTAGCGTTGTCCAATACCCATTATCATCTATCCGCTAACACCTTCCAGACTTTCCAGTGCTTTCACTGCCGCGTCGCGGGCAGTAACGATGTCTGCTTCTGATCCTGCCAGCCACATACGGCCGAAACGGCCAACACCGGATACATGAATGATCTTAATGCTGGCTTTTTTCTCGGCTTCATTGCAGGCAAAATTGATGTAAGCCGCAGGCGCTACTTCCATAACGAGCATGGTTTCACCTGGAACAAGCATACTACCTCGCCGGAAGCGATTAAGGAGCTGTGCTTGATATGAATCCACGTTGGTGATCACCTGGGAGGAGGCAATGCTGGGTTTCATACGGTCTGTGACGCTGAGTCCCAGGCGGCTCAGGACCATGTCACCTGCTTCGATGACTGCAGCCTGATTGAGGGAATGGATTTCAAACATTCCGAATTCCCGTTCAACAATCTGGGCGCCTGGTTTCGCCTCTGTGGATTTTACGGCGATATCAACCGTGCGAAATACCTCATTTCCGGGTGCCATTTCTATATACAGCGATGCCATTCCCTCGGTTGGCAGGTCTCCCTGTGTAACAGTACCGATAAAAGCGGCATACTGCGCCTGCATTCTGTCTAGCAGGCAGTAACAGCGTAATTGAAAGTTTTCAGCCATATTTGTTTCCTTCTATTGAACTTATTATCTCAATATCTCGATTCATTTCGATGTAATTAATATGTAGTGCTCATTGAACGCAAGATGAGCGTGCTTGCTTCAGCTTCACTGGTGAGGAACAACCAAAATTATTTGTATGTTCAGGCATTCGCAGTGGAGCACTTGAAAGGTGCTCATACCACACGTAAGCGGTCATTATTCCATGCCTGCGCAGGATTCACCGCAGGCATGGAGACCATGTGAAAGTAATTTATCTATTACTTTGCTCAGGTAGTGCGGCCGCTCATGCTGCCCTTGGATTTCTGGGGCAGGATCAATTCGACATCCGCGTGCGGTCTCGGGATGACATGTACGGATACAAGTTCGCCGATCCGTTTAGCTGCTGCTGCGCCTGCATCAGTGGCTGCTTTTACAGCGCCCACATCTCCGCGCACCATCACGCTCACATACCCGCCGCCGACATATTCGGAGCCGATCAGTGTAACATTTGCGGCTTTAACCATCGCGTCAGCAGCCTCGATTGAGCCTACCAGACCTTTGGTCTCTACCATTCCAAGAGCGATTAATTCAGGGTTTGTTGCCATTTTATTTTCCTTTCTTTACTTTCAGTTGGTTTGATTGATAATTTCTTGAACTACTTGCTGAACAAGCATTTCGATATCCTGCGTGTTTGATACGGCAGCGGACGCTGGCAGTGGTCCGCGCAGGGCTGCCTGTGGGGGAGGAGTGGTTTCGTATGCCAGCCGTTTGATATTGTACAGATGATGAACGGTTACATTATCCCCGGTAATAGAGCCGCCTTCCCCGCCGGCTCCTAAAGTCATTGAGGGCATTAACCCAGTTGTTAATCCCACTGCTCCCAGGGTGCTCATGGTGTTTACCAGGATGCGGAAAACCGGTTTCTCCAATCCAAAAGCCATGATGATATTCTCATCCGTGGCATGGATGACCTGCGTGTGCCCCCGACCACCGAACTGGATCAACTCGATTGAACGCTCACAACCGTCTTCCCAACCGTCTTCCTCATACCATCCGAGGACGGTCGTCAATTTCTCGCGGGAAAGCGGTTCATCTTTACCGGTGATCTGAAGGGGTGTGATGATCACGCGTGCTGACTGAGGGATGCTGAATCCAGCCATCCCGGAGACGGTTTGTGCAGGTTTGCCGACGGTTGCCGTGTTGATGGCGCCATTGGGGTGGAATAAGAGTTTGCGCAGCCGCTCTGTTTGCTCTTCATCGGCAAAATACGCGCCTTCCGCGATCACTAATTGTTTTAGTTTATCCGCGATTGGTCGATCGGCAATCACCGATTGTTCGGAGGCGCAGATAGTTGAACAGTCAAATGCTTTGCTGTTTATTATGTAATGAGCGGCTTTTTCCAGGTCTGCGCTGCGATCCACATAGACTGGTACATTACCGGGTCCTACACCATAAGCGGGTTTTCCTACTGAATGAGCTGCTTTTACCATAGCACTGCCGCCGGTTGCCAGGATCAGGCGCACGCGTTTATGCTTGAGCAGTTCCTGAGTGCCGGGAAGAGAGATATGCTGCATGCAGCTGATCAGGTTAGGCGGTGCGCCTGCTTTTTCAGCGGCCTGCTGCATGATGCGGGTTGTTTCGTATATACATCGGGCAGCAGATGGATGCGGCGCGATCACAATCGCGTCACGCGCTTTTACAGCAATGATTGCCTTATACATGGCAGTAGATGTTGGATTAGTGCTGGGAATCAGCGCGGCGATTACCCCCACAGGCCAGGCGATATCATAGATTCGCTTGTCTGGATCATGGTGGACAACACCAACAGTCTTTATATCTTTGATACTCTCCCAAACAATACGGGAACCTAATTCATTCTTCAGTTTTTTATGGGCGGCAATGCCAAAACCGGTTTCATCATGCGCCATTTGGCCTAATTGGGCTGACGCGGCGTAGGCAGCTTCCGCCACCGCGGCGCACACCCGATCCACTTCTTCCTGTGCAGCGTGCTTCCAGATCAACTGTGCCTGATATGCGGCGTCAGCCAGGTCTCGTGCTTCTTGTATTGAGAGCAGGTCGTGATCTAAAGCCATGCTTTATCCTTTCTTTTTTCTAACTTTGCCGAAAAGTCGTTTTACCTTCAACTTCTAAGGAATCAATGACTGCCATGATCACAGCATCCACCGGCCGGTCTTTTGTCAATGTGGTTTGGCGGGCACTGGAACCAGAAGCGGTGAGCACTAAATCACCTACTCCTGCGTCAACTGTGTCAACCGCGACAAATGGTTTGCCAATTGATTTACCGGTTTCGTCTGTTTGCCGCATGACCAACAGCTTCTGTCCGGTAATTTTTTCATCTTTAATGGTGGAAACTGTTGTACCTATTACACGAGCGATAAGCATATTTTGCTCCTATCTTTAATATCCTTTTGGTGCAGGGGCTGTAGTTTTTGGCTGCTGACCGTTCCCCTGGACGATGCGCACGCCTGCGCTAGCGCCGATGCGGGTTGCCCCAGCGCGCACCATATTGTCAAGGTCTTCTTTCGATCGAACACCGCCCGCAGCTTTTACACCCATCAATGGGCCAACTGTATGGCGCATCAACGCGACATCTTCAGTAGTTGCACCGGCTGTTGAAAATCCGGTGGAAGTCTTAACAAAGTTAGCTCCGGCTTCTTTGGCTAATAAGCACGCAATCTGTTTTTCTTCATCTGTTAGCAGCGCGGTTTCAATGATCACTTTTAATAAGGCACCCGCGGTTTGCACAGGTTTTACGACTGCCAGGATATCTCGCGCTACCAGGTCAAGATATCGGTCTTTCAACGCACCAATATTGATAACCATATCGATTTCAGTTGCCCCATCTTTCAGCGCCTGCTCTGTTTCAAATGCTTTAGTTTCTGGTAAGCTCGCACCTAAAGGGAATCCAATTACAGAACACACTTTCACGGGCGAATCCTTAAGCAGCTCAACGCACAGTTTGACATTTGTGGGGTTAATACATACGGAAGCGAATTTGTATTCATGCGCTTCTTTGCATAATTGTGTAACCTGGTCGTGAGTGGCGTCTTGTTTTAGAAGGGTGTGATCGATATATTGGGCGGTGGATAGGTCGTCCGGTAGTGATCCAAAGGTTGAGGTGATCCGTTCAGCGCCGGCGTTTATCACCTGGCCGATCTCATTGAAGCAGGTAGTAACGCAAAGATCATCCACGCATTCAACTTTACAGTATTCACCATTTAGTGTGGTCTTCTTTTTTTCATCTTCAGCAAATACCGAGAAAATTTCACGGGTAACGATCTCGGCGAGAGTTTCAATACTTTTAATGTCAGTTGTCATCTCTTTAGCCCTCTTTCGAAAAGCGTTTTTCAATTTCAGTGATCTTATCTACACGCCGCGCGTGCCTGCCCTCCGCGAAAGGCACTTCCAGCCATGTTTTTACGATCAATTTCACTTGATTTATTCCCAGCAAACCCGCACCCAGCGATAAGACATTGGCGTTGTTATGTTCACGGGAGTTATTTGCAGTGGCAAAGTTGTAGCACATTGCCGCACGCACTCCAGGTACTTTATTGGCGGCGATACAGCTGCCAATACCAGCCGCATCAATCACGATACCACGGCAGGCTTCTCTAAAATGCACTTTTTCCGCGACAGCCAGGGCAAAATCTGGATAGTCAACGGACTCTTTACTGTTTGTGCCGCAATTGATCACATTGTGTCCAAGTTCCTTTATATATTGAATTAATATATTCTTCATTTCATATCCGCCGTGATCGCATCCAATGGCAATAACCTTTTTCTCGGAAGAATCGCAGGGTGGGCTTGCGGGAGATGGGGAAGATGAAACCTCATTTGTTGGCTTTGATCCCGCTCCGGTCGTATCCAATACTTTTTTTAC
>CAZBCD010000020.1:0-17163 GCA_964490205.1 uncultured Pelolinea sp.
GGAAAGCCATTTATGAATGATAAAAAATTCACCAACGCATTAATTAGCGAATCAAGCCCCTACCTGCAGCAGCACGCTCATAATCCGGTTGAGTGGCACGCCTGGAATGAGAAGACACTCGTAGAAGCCGAAAAAGCAGGTAAGCCACTGCTTATCAGCATTGGATACGCCGCATGCCATTGGTGCCATGTGATGGCGCACGAAACATTTGAGGATGAGGAAACCGCAAAGATCATGAACGACAATTTCCTGTGCATCAAAGTGGACCGTGAGGAACGCCCGGATGTGGACGCAGTGTACATGCGAGCAGTGCAAGCGATGAGTGGAAGCGGCGGGTGGCCTCTGCATGCCTTTGCGCTGCCAGACGGCAGACCATTCTTCGGGGGCACCTATTTTCAAAGATCACAGTGGCAGAAACTATGTACTGCGGTCGCAAAAGAGTTTAAAAAGAACCGGGTGAAGCTAACCCGATACGCTGACAAGCTGGATGAAGGGCTGCGGGAACTGGCATCATTCATTTCTCTCCCTGAAGATGAGAGCTTTCCTAAGAACCTGTTAGAAGAAATGGTTAACCAGCTCAAGCCCCATTTTGATTTTCAGCATGGGGGTATGCAAGAGGCGCCTAAATTCCCTATGCCTTCCCTGTATGATTTCCTGCTGAACTTCGGAACCCTCGACAATGACCCATCCATCATGTCCCATGTCAAAGTGACCCTCCAGAGGATGGCGATGGGCGGTATATATGACCACATTGGAGGCGGATTTGCCCGCTATTCAACAGACCCGTACTGGAAAGTACCCCATTTTGAAAAGATGCTCTACGATAACGTGCAGCTTATTTCTCTGTACAGCAAAGCATACCGGCTCTTTAAGGAGCCGCTTTTTCAGCAGACCGTAGAAGAAACAACCGAATTTCTATTTCGAGAACTCTGGTCACCCGAAGGACTATTCACCTCCTCGTTAGATGCCGACAGTGAAGGCGCGGAAGGTAAATATTACGTTTGGGAACAGGAGGAACTTAAAAAAACATTGGGAGATTTATATCCCTCAGCACAAGTTATTTATAATATTAATCCAACAGGCCTGTGGGAACATGGGCGTTATATTCTGCTGAGGCAGTCATCAACAACTTCATTAGCCTCCGAATTGAATATGCCCGAAAAAGAATTGAAGCAAATTATTGCTCAAATTAAATCCAAGCTGTTCGATCAGCGGGCACAGCGCACCAAACCCGGACTGGATCACAAATCCCTCACCTCCTGGAACGGTTTGGCAATTCAGGGGTTAACGGAAGCATATGATGCTTTTCACTTTCCGAATTACATCAAAGCCGCTGAAGATACAGCGGAATTCATACTGACTCATATGCGCATGCCTGACGGAGGATTATTTCATACCTATACGAATGGGCAACCCCGCATAATTGGTTTTCTTGAAGATTACAGCATGCTAATCGGGGGATTGATCTCCCTTTACCAATCCACTTTCAATGAAGAGCGGCTCTATCAGGCAAAAGAGTTGATGGAGTATTCTTTAGATCATTTCTTCGATCATCAGTCAGGTCTCTTCTTCTTCACTTCAGATGAACAAACAGATCTTGCAAAACGGGACATTGAGCTCACAGACGGGGTGATCCCATCCTCGAACAGCACCATCGCACACGATCTTCTTTATCTTTCCCGCTACTTTGAAAACGATACCTGGGAAAAAATTTCAAATCGAATGATTTTAATGCAAAAAGAATCTCTATCACGAAATCCCAACAGGTACAGCCATTGGGCGTCGCTCTATCTCATGCACAGTCATCCTTTCTTTGAAATCGCAATAAATGGTCCAAAAACAACTGCATTCAAAAAGAAGATCACAATGGATTTTCACCCGAACACTTTATACGCAGGCAGCGAGAGGGGAAGTGAGCTTCCAATCCTAAAAAACCGCTATAAAAAGAATGAAACATTAATTTATATTTGCAAAGAAAAGGTATGTGCCGCACCGGTTGAATCTCCCGAAAAGGCAATCGAGCTATTATCTTAAACACAAGTAAACCAATTTCTATTTTCTCAAAATAGTATTGAATTATTAGCACCTTTTTTTCAATTATTGTACTGATACAATAGATAACTCATTATTTAAACATTGAGATTTAAATATGAGAACAGCCACAAATTTTATTTAATTAATTATCTAACCCTCAGGTAAATTTATATGACACAAATCATCGGCATCTCCGGCAGCCTTCGGAAGGCATCCTATAACACCTCACTGCTGCGCACGGCAAGCGAGCTATTGCCTGATGGCATTTCCATTCAGATTTTTGATCTCAGCCCACTGCCTTTGTATAATGATGATCTTTCAAAGGGTGATCTACCTTCTGCTGTTAATGACTTTCGGAACAGCATCAAACGATCAGGCGGCGTATTGATCGCGTCTCCGGAATATAACTACTCATTTACCGGTGTGCTCAAGAACGCTCTTGATTGGGCGTCAACGGATACGCTGGGAAACCTGCTGACAGGCAAACCAATCGCGATCATGGGCGCATCCCGCAGCGTATTTGGCACTGTACGAGGCCAACTTCACCTGCGGCAGGTGCTGATCGCTGCTGATGCCAACGTTGTCCAACGCCCAGAAATATATATTCGGCGCGCACAGACTGTGATCGATGAACATGGAAACCTGAGTGATGACTATACGCGTGAAAAAATCCAGTCGCTCCTGGCCGCACTGATCAAAAGGATTAAAGCCACGGCATAGAATTACCAGCTATTTTACAAAACTCTTATTGTTTGCTTAACTAAATTGGATTAAATTATTAAGTCGCTAGGCACTAAAATTATTTATATTCTTACCAGAATTGCCTGGAGGTTAAATATGAAGAATAGAATTTTCATTTCAGTATTAGGTGTCTTAATGGTACTCAGCATCGCCGCATGCAGCGGAAGCATCCAGCTTGAAGTACCCCCGGCGGAAGCTGTGACCGAAGAAGAATCCTTAAAAATTGAATCACCGAGCGAATCGGAGCAGAAACCTTTGGAAAACACTGACAGTGCAGAATCTGCTGACATCAACAGCCTGGTGTCCCTGCAGAATGCCTACATCAGTATTTACGAAGACGTTCTGCCCTCCGTTGTCAGCATCTCAGTCACAAAAACCGTCACCGGTACCGGGGTTGAGATTCCAGAAATCCCTTTCAATTTTGATTTTGATACTCCCCAAGATGATGAGCCGTTTGAGTACCAGGAAAGCGCAGCGGGTTCGGGATTTGTATGGGGCACTGACGGTCATATCGTAACAAACAACCATGTTATTGAAGGTGGAGAAGTGATCCGGGTGAATTTTGCTGACGGCCGCAGTATACTGGCTGAAATAGTGGGGGCAGACGCCGACAGCGACTTGGCAGTATTGAAGATTGACCTGCCCGCGGATGTCTTAGTACCAATTTCCGTTAGTGATTCCACAAAAGTCAAGGTTGGGCAGATCGCGGTTGCGATCGGCAATCCATTCCAATTGGAAAGCTCGATGACAACCGGCATCATCAGCGGCATCGGGCGTTCTCTGCCCCTTGCATCCACAGATAGCAGCGGGTTTTATTATTCTATCCCAGACGTGATCCAAACTGATGCAGCTATCAATCCGGGTAATTCCGGCGGAGTGCTGGTTGACATCAACGGCGGATTGATAGGAGTCACAACAGCTATTGAATCACCTGTGCGGGCAAATGCCGGGGTTGGGTATGTGATCCCATCCGTGATCGTAATAAAGATCGTCCCCATATTGATCAGAGACGGTAAATTCGAACAACCCTGGATCGGCATCAGCGGCCGGGATATGGTTCCTGAATATGCCGAATTAATGGACCTGGATCCTAAACAGACTGGCGCATTGGTAATTGATATTACCGCGGACAGCCCCGCGCGAAAAAGCGGATTATTAGGCAGCAGCATTGAGGAAACCATTGACGGTTTTGATGTGCGCGTGGGCGGTGATGTGATCATTGCCGCAGATGGCATCCCCGTGAATGACTTTGAAGATCTAGTCGCTTTTCTCGCCCGCCACACGATTGTCGGCCAGACAATCACCCTGGAAGTTATCCGGGACGGCGAGGAAATTAACATTGATCTAACCCTTGCTGCCCGCCCGGCTCAGAAAATTATTGAGGAAATCACAGAACCAGAAGAGATTTCAGGCAGCGCATGGCTGGGTATTTATGGACGGGACCTGACCAGTGATATCGCCGGAGCGATGGAACTGCCGGGAGAAACAAGCGGCGTGCTGATCGATAAGATTACAGCCGGCAGCCCGGCAGATGAAGCAGATCTGCGCGGCAGCTACAAACCTATAATGATCAATGGGAGAGTATTACTAATTGGCGGAGATATCATCACTGCCGTGGATGAAATTGACATTGGCAGTGTTCAGGATCTCTCTGATATCACCGGCAGAAGTAAACCAGGCACAACTCTATCTTTATCAGTTCTCCGTGAGGGGGAAGAAATAACCATTGATGTCACATTGGGAGAAAGACCAGAATAGAAAAGATCTATTCGAAGAATGTTGATAAAAGGACACGAGTAATACTCGTGTCCTTTTTTTATCAGATATCCAGATTGCGGACTAGTTTGGCATGGGTTTGGATAAAGCGTTTACGCGGAGGTACTAAAGCGCCCATGAGCATATCAAACGTGCGATCTGTAGCAGCGCCGTCTTCTATGTTTACCAAAAGGAGGGTTCGTTTTTCCGGATTCATGGTTGTCTCCCAGAGCTGCTCTGGGTTCATTTCACCTAAACCCTTATAACGTTGAAGCGTGACCTTATTCTCTTTGGCGCCAAATTCTTTAATGATCTGATTCTTCTCATCTTCTGTATAAGCGTAGCGTTTTTCTTTCCGGTAAGAAAGGAGGTATAAGGGAGGCTGCGCGATAAAGATATGACCAGCTTCAATCAACTGCGGCATATAGCGGAACAAAAAGGTCAGTAGTAAAGTGCGAATATGACTCCCATCCACATCGGCCTCCGTCATGATAACATCTTTCCCATAGCGCAATCCTTCCAGGTTGAAGTACTCTCCAATTCCAGTCCCTAGCGCGGATATCAACGATCTAACTTCTTTATTGGATAACACTTTATCCAATCGGGCGCGCTCTGTATTAAGGATCTTTCCCCGAAGCGGTAAAATTGCCTGAAAGTGCCGGTCGCGTCCCTGCTTGGCAGATCCACCAGCGCTGTTACCCTCAACGATATACAGTTCTGTCCGTTCCGCGTTTCTCTCCGAGCAGTCAGCCAGTTTACCTGGCAGGGTCATGCTTTCCAGGGCAGATTTACGAATCACGAGGTCGCGCGCTTTTCTGGCCGCGTCTCTCGCCCGGGCAGAGGTGAGGCATTTCTTTACTATCGCTTTTCCAGTTGATGGGTTTTCCTCAAGGAATTCGTTGAATACTTCACCCACAACATGTTGGACTAAAGTCTGCGCCTCAGTATTCATAAGTTTGACCTTGGTCTGGCTTTCGAACTGCGGATCAGGGTGTTTGACGCTGATGATAGCCGTCATTCCCTCTCGGGTGTCATCACCGGTAAAATTCGAATCGCTATCTTTTATAAGGCCATTCTTGCGGGCATAATCATTCAAAACGCGGGTAACTGCGGAGCGGAAGCCAGTGAGATGCGTACCACCGTCAACCGTATTGATCGTATTAGCAAAACTATACACTGATTCCGCAAAAGCATTGGTATATTGAATAGCCACCTCAACGACCATGCCATCAACCTCCTTTTCCACGTAGAAAACGTCATGGAGAACTTCCCGATTGCGATTTAGATATTGAACAAAAGAGGCAATCCCGCCTTCAAAATAGAATTTCATACTGCGGTGCGGTTCGGTCCGTTCATCAATGAGACTGATCTCGACCTGGCGAGTGATAAACGCCATCTCACGGAAGCGCTGCGCGAGGGTACTAAAGCGAAAATTAACTTTATCTTTAAAAATATCTGTATCATATTTAAAACGCGTGCTTGTGCCTGTGTGTCCCTCCTTCACCTTTCCTATCTCTTTTACCGCTTCGACAGGGTGGCCGCGTTCATAGCGCTGGAAAAATAATTTTTTATCGCGGCGTACTTTCACCTCACACCATTCAGAAAGGGCATTCACAGCAGAAACTCCCACGCCGTGCAACCCGCCAGACACCTTGTAACTCTCTCCACCGAATTTTCCGCCGGCATGTAGAATTGTCATCACAACTTCCAGTGCCGACACTTTCTTTTCGGGGTGGATAGCAACCGGGATCCCGCGCCCGTTATCGTTGACTGTCACACTATGATCCTCATGAAGGATAATTTCGATTAAGTTACAAGCACCTGCAAGAGCTTCGTCAATGGAATTATCCACCACCTCGTACACAAGATGATGGAGAGCTTTTTGATCCGTTCCGCCAACATACATACCAGGACGCCGGCGTACAGCTTCCAAGCCCTCTAATACCTGAATATCATGGGCACCATAGGAACTATTATTAACTACAGGTTTGGGCACAAAATCCTCCGTATGAAATAACTAATGTTTATAAAACAGCTGTTGTCTTTTTCTGCTTTTTCGGCTGTGCTGAATCCCTCAACCACTTGATCCCTTTATCATAATAAATAAAGGAAGCAGCCACCAATCCCGTGGAGATGAACGCGTGGCCGATGATGCCGACCAGTAACATCCAATTGTTCGTTTCTGGTGTTGCCCATAATACGTTCAATCCATAGCCTAATAAAATGAGCAATATGAAAAATAGACCCGTAGCAGACATGAGTGATCGTACAAGGCGGAATGAAGTGACTATTGATTTTGTTGCTTTAAGGTCACTGGAAAAAATACCGTGTGGCGAAAAAACCAGGGGAAGCATCGCCCATACCGCGATCATCCCCATCAATATGAACGGAAAGGTTCCTAATGATGGAATGACAAGCAATATTGATGAAAGCAGGCATGATATCGGCAGCGCTAAAAGCGTGACCGCTGTGATCAGAATCAATGTAAGAAACAAACTCTGCCCGGTTTGTTTCAGAATCTGTTTTAAATATAATGGCTGCCCAATTCCCTTGATTGCGCTGGCTATCAGGGCAAAATAAACACTCCCAAGGAATAAACCTATCACGAGGAAAACCAGAAGCCAAATCAGAATCGTGTTCCCTGATACCAATTCAATCGTGGGGGGATCACCAAAGGGTGTCGTACTGTTCACATAGCTCATCATCAGGCTTGGAATCCCTACAGGAAATGTGCGCAGGCTGAAGAGTAAGTTGAATTGATCAAGTACATTTGACCAAATTTCACGAGTACTTTCCACAAACCCCGCTGCCTGTTCACCATATGCGGCTGATGATACGCGAGCCGCCTCTACCATCATAGGCAAAAAATAACTTTTCACTCTTACAAAAGGGCCCAGCCATAAAAACAGATCCAGGCATATTGGGAATAAGATGATATATATATGACCAGCTACAACATTAAACCCCTCTACGAGAGATGGGATCATGTTCGGTGGACTATATTTCACGTCATTTTTCACAGGTGGCATACAATCCTTAATTTTACCATAGGCAGCTAATTCAATATTTTTGGGTGTAATCATTCAAATCGAGTACAATCGAACCGTGGAGAATACACACAATTTTCCAAATACCGACCGCATCAGTGTTATCACAGCGAGCATATTGGTTAGTTATGCACTGCTCCCATTTGTGCAAATACCTTCCAGGCAGTTGGCTTTCACTATTTTTGGAGTATTAATCTCTTTAAACTTTAATTTCTACAACTTAATCTCATTAATCACAGCGACATTAGCAGCAGCTGGAACCGATTGGATGCTGCGTGAACATCCTCATAGAGGAGACAATTCAACAATCCCGCATCTGATTTTACCCGCGCTAACCGCTGGTGCGATCGGGATTCCTTTGGGATTTCTGACTGTCAGTCCAACATGGTGGATCATTTTAGGATTGGGGAGTATATCAGTGTTATTAGTTCTAGTTGGTGAATATGTTTCAATTGATACGGACAACCAGTACTTTCCGATCGCCCTGATGGTCCTTTCGGCCATTAGTTTCGGATTATTTCTGATCATCGTTATAGCTGTTCGCGCGGCCAATTTGCGGTTATACATCACTGCCACAATCCTCCCTATTGTGTACGCTTTCTTCAGCCTGCGCGTTCTCCAGTTAAGACTTGGGGGAAGCTGGCCTGTTAAATGGACAGCTGTGGTCGCCCTAGCCATTGCACAATTCACGATTGGCCTGTATTATTGGCCGTTGTCACCAGTCCGATTTGGGCTCCTGTTATTAGGGCCAGCTTACGCATTGATGGGAATCGCATCTTCCCTGGAAGAAAGTCCGGCTCTTTCTGATATCTATCTGGAACCGCTGATCATGCTCGGCATTATCTGGCTATTGGCGATTTTCCTAGGATAAGAATGCAACTATTTCTTTGTGAAAGGGTTAAACCAAAATGTATATGACAGTTCTTTTATCACTTCCGTTAGCTTATCTGATCGGATCAATCCCATCCGGGTTGCTGGTTGTTAAACTTGCTACAGGTAAAGATGTTAGAGAGATCGAGAGCGGACGCACAGGAGGTACCAACGCCATGCGTGCCGCGGGACCTCTGGCTGGGTTTTTTACTGCATTATTAGATATCTCCAAAGGTGCAGGAGCAATATGGGTTGGGCAATCACTTTTTTCCAGCCCCGATTGGATCATTGCAATGAACGGCCTATTGGTAATATTAGGCCACAATTATTCCGCATTTCTGGTTGAAAGAAATGAGGATGGGAAGCTCCACTTTCGGGGGGGAGCTGGCGGCGCAACTACACTGGGCGTCGCCATTGGATTGTGGGTGAACAGCTGGTTGGTGATACTGCCCATTGCTGGACTGGTATATCTCCTGGCAGGATACGCTTCGCTAACAACCATCAGCATCGCTCTTTCCACCATGGGAATTTTCACTTTAAAAGCAATTAATGGTGTTACCCCTTGGGAATACGCCATTTTTGGCGCCGCATCTGTCGGTACCGTGCTGATCGCATTACAGCCGAATATTCAACGGCTTAAAGAACGCACAGAACGGCGCGTCAACCTGCTCGCGAGGATATTCAAACCGAAGAAATTCAAATAAAACCGAAGAGTTTATTCCACTGTTTCCGCTAACTCCCGCTGGTATAGGGCAGCTAAATTTCTCCGATGCAGATCCTCTACTATGCCGGTTAGCAAGACACGGCTCTTTCCACATTCTTCAACAGTCGCCGCATCAATAACTTTTTTAGGATCTTTTCGTTTTGCAGCGGTACGTGCTACTTTTTGAATTTTCGATAAATAATCGATGTTATTCTTTGAAGCATTTTCAATCTCACCCCTTAAAATCACGTCCCCATGCCCCTGAACGATATTCTCAAGACTCAATTCACTTATAGATCGAATGGTGTCGGAGAGTTGTTCGATATCGCCCTCAACAATATTGGGCAGCGGAAGAAATGCATCTCCCGCAAATAAAACGCGATCTTCTTTTACCAACGCTGACACTCCATCCGGGCTGGCCCCAGGCGTTGGGAAAATATCGATATTGCGTTTTCCAATCTTCAGTGAAAGAGTGCCCTTATCGATGGTGATATCGGGGACAACGATCTTATTGATCCGTCTAAATTCTGGTTCCTGCTTTTGTGCGCTTTCAAGCGTCTGCTGGTTCCTTTCTATGATCATCTGCCGGCAAAGCACATGCGAGATAATGGTAGCACCTGGAAAAAAGAAATTTCCGAACGTATGATCAGCATGATAGATCGTATTAATGATATATCGGACCTGGACGCCAAGGTTTTCTTCGATAAAAGCGCGCATTTCAAGTGTTTCATCTGGTACCACCAGGGTATCCACAAGAATCGCCCAATCAGGACCAATGATCGCGCCAGCGGTTACCTGCGCATAGATCTCACTTTGAAACCAGTACACATTATTTGCTATTCGTTCTCTTATCATCTAATCACTTATCTTCAAATATCCTTAACTCAATCGTTATTAATAGCATATATAGAAAAAAAAGTCAAAAATTTCCCCTTTTTTATCAAAATTCTCATACAAATTATCCTTTTGTTGGATTTTTTTCAACAAACTGCCAAAAATAGTTGAATTCATAAATTGAAAGCCGCGTTTTTTATGGTAAGATACCGCATACGTTACCATACGTTTAGACTCATCCAGAGAGGCAGAGGGACCGGCCCCGCGAAGCCTCGGCAACCACATTTATGCTGGTGCCAAATCCGGCAGAATCCTAAACAGGATCTGGAAGATGAGGGAATAGAAAATCATTACCTCTCTGACCAGAGAGGTTTTTTTATGAAATTAGAAAGAAGAGCACATGCAAAATAAACACCAACAATACCTTTCTCATCTAAGTGACCAAGTGATTATCTTTGATGGCGCTATGGGAACCAACCTGCAGCAAATGAATCTTACCGCCCATCATTTTGGCGGAAGAAAGTATTTGGGATGTTATGACTATCTCAATATTACTAATCCTCAATCGGTAGAATCTGTACATCGCTCATTCCTGGAAGCGGGAGTAGATGTGATTGAAACCAATACTTTCCGCTCTAACCGCATCACATTAGCAGAATTTGGCCTGGCAAATAAAACTGAGGAGATTAATAATAGCGGTGCGCAGCTCGCCAGGAAAATCGCTGACGCATTCACTACCAAGGAGCATATCAGGTTCGTAGCCGGTTCGATGGGACCAAGCGGAATACTGCTTTCACTACCAATCGATGTGGACGATGGGCAGTCAATCTCATTCGATGAAATCCGTGATGTCTACCGACAGCAAGCGCAAAGCTTAATCACCGGTGGTGTTGATCTTTTATTGATCGAAACTGCTCAAGATATTTTAGAAGCAAAAGCTGCAATCCACGGTATCCATGACGCTTTCGAAAGAAGCGGTTCGGTCCTACCAATCCAGGCGCAGGTCACACTTGATACCAACGGCCGGATGCTGACGGGAACTGATATCAAAGCTGTTCTGACTATGTTGGAAGGGATGGGGATAGATATCATCGGCCTGAACTGTTCTACTGGTCCGGTGCATATGGAACCATCCATTAAATTTTTAAGCCAACATTCCCGACTGCCAATATCATGCCTTCCCAACGCGGGCATACCGATCAACCAGGACGGAGAAGCCAAATATCCCCTGTCTGCAGAAGATTTTTCTCATGCCATGGTATCTTTCATTACAAAATATAACATCTCCACTGTTGGTGGATGCTGCGGTACTACACCTGACCATTTACGAATGCTGGTTGATCAAATTGGCAAAAAACCGTGCATTCAAAGAGACATTAAAGTTCTACCAGCTCTCTCCTCTGCTTACCATGCAGTCCATCTTAAACAGGAACCAGCTCCTTTCTTGATCGGAGAACGGTTAAACACGCAAGGAAGCCGCGCGTTCAAGCGATTAATGCTGGCAAATGATTTCGAAAACGCAGTCCAATTAGGGAAACAGCAATTAGCAGGCGGCGCGCATGCTCTGGATATATGCACCGCTCTAACCGAGGATACGAATGAAGCATGGCGCACCGCTGAGCTTGTTAAATTATTATCCAACCAGATCGATCTGCCCCTGGTGATCGACAGCACTGATCCAAACGTGATGTTAGCAGCTCTTAAATCCACTCCCGGCCGATGTTTATTGAATTCCATAAACCTGGAAAATGGTGAGAAAAAAGCAAGGCAGATCCTTTCATTGGCAAGGCAATTCAACGCGGCGGTGATCGCTCTAACCATAGATGAAGAAGGGATGGCTGTCACATCCAAGAAAAAATTAGATGTAGCAAAAAGGATATATCACCTCGCTGTTGACGAATGCGGATTAGATCCTGATGCTATTGTTTTTGATCCCCTGACTTTCACACTGGCGAGCGGAAGCCAGGAGACGGCTGACGCAGGCAACCAAACACTGGAAGGAATCAAACTGATCAAGCGATATCTGCCCGATACTTATTCGGTATTAGGCATCAGCAATATTTCCTTCGGCTTAGGCGCACAAGCGAGGAAAGCGCTCAACAGTGTGTTCCTTACACACGCGGTGAAAGCAGGCCTGGACATGGCTATTCTAAATCCGAACCAGATGACGCCATATACAGCAATCTCAAGTAAAACCAGAAAACTCGCAGAAGATCTGATCTTTAACCGAGATTCAAACGCGCTTGGTAAATACATCGAGCATTTTCGTTCCGGAAAAATCAGCGGGGGTGTAAAAACAGATTATCAGATTAAGAATCTTCCCCTTGAAGAAAAGATCAGCCGCCATATTCTCTTCCGGGATCGCGACCATTTAGAAGAGGATATTGATGCATATATAAAAAAAGATGCGGGCGCGAACCATCAGAAAAAAGCTTTGGCTTTATTGAATACCGTTCTGCTTCCCGCCATGCAAGAGGTCGGTAATCAATTCGCAAGCGGCGAGTTGATTCTTCCCTTCGTCCTGCAGTCCGCAGAGATCATGCGAACCGCAACCGACCACCTTGAAACTTACCTGGAAAAGACATCCGGAAGTACAAAAGGCAGCCTTGTCCTGGCAACCGTTTACGGAGATGTGCACGATATCGGGAAAAATCTTATCAAAACGATCGTATCAAATAACGGGTATTCAGTTGTGGACCTCGGCAAACAAGTTCCCGCTGAAATGATCATTGAAAAAGCGCTTGAATTGAACGCGGACGCGATCGGTTTAAGCGCCCTTCTGGTCAGCACAAGCCAGCAGATGCCGTTAATTGTCAATATGCTCCAAAACTACAGGGAACACATCCCGGTTTTAATTGGCGGAGCTGCTGTAAACCAGGCATTCGCGGACCGTATCAGCATTACGGAGCAGGGTGAGACTTATGGGGGCGGTGTTCATTATTGCAAAGACGCTTTTGATGCATTGAAAGTACTATCCTCGGTTAAACCTGTGAAGGAAGAGTTACAACCCTCCAGTATGAAACCAAGAGTAAAAGAAGAGAAGCATAAAATTACCAACGCATCAAAAACAGCAAAAAGGGAGGTAAAACCAGCCTCCATACCAACAACTCCATTTTGGGGTGCGAAAACGATTTCCCTCCCGCTTAACGAATTATTTGAGAGGGTCAACCGCAGCGCGCTGTACCGCATTGCATGGGGCGCCGGTAAGGCAAGCGGAGAAAAATGGCAGCGATACAAATTGGATTTTGACGCTCGGTTTGAAACGATGCGAAAAAACATGGTTAAAAAACCGTGGCTGGATCCACGGGCATCGTATGGATATTGGCACTGCTCCCCGGAAGAGGATGGGATACAAATCTTCCCGAATCGCGATAACCAAACAGATGATCCGATCCACTTCATTTTTCCCCGCCAGATTTCCAGCCCATTCCTATGTTTAAGTGATTATTTTGCACCCACAGCTCAAGGTATAAAAGATGTGGTTGCGTTCCAACTTGTAACCATGGGGAACCATGCCGTTGACCATGTCCGCACACTGCAGGAAAGCGGTGATCTTGTGGAATCGTATTTCGCCCACGGATTAGCGGTTCAACTTACTGAGGCAGCCGCAGTATTTATGCATAAGAGGATCCGCGAAGAATTGAGGATTGGTAAAAAGCAGGGAAAACGGTATTCATGGGGATACCCTCCTATTCCAGACCTTTCCCAGCATAGCGAAATCCTGCGCCTGCTGCAGGCGCAGGACAATCTGCAAATTGAACTTACATCCGCATATCAATTCATTCCTGAGTATTCCACTGCCGCAATGATCATCCACCATCCAGAAGCGGTATATTTCCAAATAGATTCGAAAGGGTTGGCATGAAAAACAATGATTTTCTTCAATTAGTTGCCGCAGAAAAACCTCTTCTGGCGGACGGCGCAATGGGCACATTACTGCATGAGCGCGGCATTAGCTTTGAATCATGCTTTGACGCATTGAATCTAACCGATCCGCGCGTGGTAGGAGATGTCCATCGTGAGTATATCGAAGCCGGCGCGCAAATCATTCTTACCAATACATTTGGCGCAAACGCGTATAAACTAAGGAAACATGGGATGGTTGACAAACTGCACGCGATCAATACTGCCGGCGTTGAATTAGCGCGGCGCATCGTGATGGCGAGTTTCAAAGATGTGCTGATCGCAGGTGATATTGGCCCGCTGGGTGTAAGATTGGCTCCTTTCGGGCGAGTCCTGCCTGAGGAAGCGCAGCGAATATTTTCAGAACAGATCAAGGCACTGATAGAAGCAGATATTGACCTTCTTATCTTCGAAACAATGACTGATCTTTATGAAATCAGGGAAGCCATCTACGCAGCAAAAGCCTTATCTCCCCATATACCGATCGTGGCATCCATGACATTCACCAGAGATGACCGCACACTGCTGGGTGACAATCCCCGTAAAGTTGCGAAGGCGTTAAAAACGTACGGCGCAGATGTGATTGGGATCAACTGCTCTGGCGGCCCCAACCAACTTCTGCGCATCCTTCGCGAAATGCGGAGTATCCTGCCAGATGAAAAATACTGGGTCAAACCAAACGCGGGCTGGCCTGAGCAGATGGGCGGACGTATTTTCTATCCCGCTTCCGCGGATTACTTCGGTGATTACGCCAGATCATTTTGGAAAGCTGGAGTTGATGTGATCGGAGGCTGTTGCGGTACCACCCCTGACCACATCGCGGCAATGCGGAAATCATTGAACAGTAAACAATCCATTGAGCCAAACGGCATTAAATTCCAATCCGCGGAAATCCCTGTGGAAGAGAAAGCTCACATCAAACCAACAATATTGGCTCAAAAATTAAGTAAGGGAAAATTTGTCATCGCGGTAGAAATGAACCCGCCGCGCGGGCTTTCTACGCATAAGCTGCTGGCAGGCTCCTCCCTGCTGGCAGATGCCGGCGCAGATGTGATTGATGTGGCTGACAGCCCAATGGCACGCATGCGCATGAGCCCCTGGGCGGTATGCAGCCTGATCCAGCGCAAGTCAAAGATCGAAACCGTTCTGCACTTCCCGACACGGGGCCGGAACCTGCTGCGGGTACAGGGCGACCTGCTTGCCGCGCACGCGCTGGATGTCCGCAACATTTTCGTGGTGATGGGTGATCCGACTGCGATTGGTGATTATCCAGACGCGATGGATAATTTCGATCTGGCACCCTCCGGCCTGGTTAAATTGATCAAACAGGGATTTAACACCGGTGTGGACCACGCGGGCGCGGAAATCGGCCAGCCAACCAGTTTCTTTGCCGGATGCGCTCTGAACCTTACCGCTCCAGACCCACAGCGTGAACTGCGGGTACTGCGGCGGAAGATCAAAGGCGGAGCAGATTTTGTACTCACTCAGCCGATATACTCCACAGAACCACTGGATGAATTCAGAGCGCTGTATGAAGAGAAATATGGCCAATTCCCGATTCCCATCCTGGTCGGCATCCTGCCGCTGGCTTCTGACCGCCACGCAGCCTTCCTGCAGCAGGAAGTGCCGGGTATCCACATTCCCGAACCCATCCACAAACGAATGCGATCCACCGGGGAAGAAAGCGCGCAGGAAGGCATCCGCACCGCAATCGAACTGATCAGCCAGCTGAAGGACCACGCAGGGGGCATCTACCTGATGCCCGCGTTCAATCGCTTTGATTACGCGGCGGAGATCATCGAAGAGACAAGCAGGTAATAGAAGGAATTTTTCCCCGGGAAAGGACACCCACCACGTTATGAGTGAGCAACAACCGAATAACCCGCTGCACGGCATTACCCTGGAGCAAATCGTGAATAGCCTTGTTGAACAATATGGCTGGAGGGAGTTGGGAAAACGTATCAATATCCGCTGTTTCAAGAACGACCCATCAGTCAAGTCCAGCCTGAAATTCTTACGAAAGACCCCCTGGGCAAGGACAAAAGTCGAAGACTTATACATCGACTCGCATAAGAAGACCGGCCAGTGATAATACAAGTGAATTTGAAATAGTCGGGCTTGGCCAGAGTTGGCCAACCGGTTATGCAAATCGTTGTGCAGCTTTGCGATAGAAAAAAGGTAAGGAATACAAAATGAGCAGCATCCCCCGCGATAAAATCAGAACAGGCCTACGGGTTCGAATAGTGCTAAAGAAAGATCAAAGATCGGGCAAGCTGACAGAAGGAATAGTCAAAGATCTGTTGACAAAATCTGCTGCGCATCCACATGGCATCAAGGTGCGCTTAGAGAGTGGGCAGGTAGGCAGGGTCAAAGAGTTGTTGGATGAGGATCGAGTTCCTTTACAGAACGATGTCCATGGAGGTTAAAATGAAAACGTACGTAAAAATTGCGATTGCGGTTTCGCTAATTTTTAGCATGACAGCCTGCTCACATTTTTCTCAAAACGAGAGCGTATCGTCCCCTGAGATCCTCAACGAGAGCATTTCTCCTCCTGATATCCTCGCTGACTGCTTTATAAATTTCTATCTCTCAGCCTGGCATGACCTTGATGGCAACGGTTTTTGGGATACTTCAGAACCATCCTTGGAGGGTGTTGCCTTCCGAATAGATGGGCGATTTGCTTCCATGCTATCGAAGTACCCATGCATCAGCAATGAGGGTGGCCAGTGCATAATAAGGACATGGGCGCCGGGTGAGTGTACCGCAGGGGACTATACGATCACTGCTGTCCCCCCGGAATCCTACGAGCCGACAACTCCATCCTCAATCACCCTCTCCCTAACTCCTGTCGATTTTTCACGTGAGGCTCAGTTCGGGCTCCGTGCTCTCCCCAAGGATAGTACATACTGATTGACGCCTTTCAATCACATCCCCTTTGGCATTCATGAACAGCATAAATATACGCTTGAAATGCAGGTCAATTCCAAGGCAGAACGATTATTTATGCATTTATTCTCTTCTAAACTTGTTTGCCTCTTACCTGTAGTTCAGCAATTTGGCAGGGACGCTTTCATAGTATCACCATGGTTGCACCATTTGCATAAGAAGGAAGGGCAACTTGACACATTGATTATTATCCCTTTATCGGCATAATATCAGAATTAAAACTCCTTATGAAATCTCTGCCAGTCTTGAAAGTGTCTACTTATGAGTGGTACTAAATTTGGAGGGTGTGGAAAAATCAGGAAAAAGAAGGAGATAATATACCCATTTCGG
>CAZBCD010000021.1:0-16977 GCA_964490205.1 uncultured Pelolinea sp.
GGGGTGACATTTTCATTGGTGGATTAGGGTGACATATTCACTGGTGAATGACAGGTTGCAATGCTCGACGAGGATTTATTCATCGACACTTGCTCGAACATCACGCTCAGAGAATATCAGCGCGGCGTTGCCCAGGCTGTTATCGGTTCAATCAAATCAAAATTAGGATTGTCATTTGTTGTAATGTTTCCCCGCCAATCCGGCAAGAACGAACTCCAGGCACAAATAGAAACTTACCTACTCACAATACATATCATGCACGCTTGCGACATGGTCAAGGTTTCCCCCACCTGGAAACCGCAGACGCTCAACGCCATGCGCCGGCTCGAAATGGTGCTCAGTACAAATCTTATCTCAAAGAAACACTGGTCAAAAGAGAGCGGATATATCTACCGTTGCGGAATGGCAAGGATTTATTTTTTCAGCGGTCAGCCCCGCTCCAACATCGTGGGGGCGACCGCTTCAGTCTTGCTCGAAGTAGACGAAGCGCAGGACGTACCCATCACCAAGTACGACAAGGATATCGCACCAATGGCAGCCAGTACCAACGCCACCAGGGTTTTTTGGGGAACAGCCTGGACTTCCAGAACCCTGCTATCCAGGGAATTGCGGGCATCTCTCAAAGCACAAAAAAAGGATGGTATTAAGAGAGTGTTTGTTCTAACTGCGGATGATGTCAGAAAAGAAGTACCAGCCTAGGGTGATTTTGTCGATGGGCAGGTATTCCGCCTGGGTCGTAATCATCCCTTGGTTAAGACGCAGTATTTCAGCGAGGAAATAGACGCGGAGGGGGGGCTGTTCCCGCCCGAGCGCCAGGCACTCATGCGGGGATCACACAGCCCCCGCGCCGTTCCGCAGTCCGGCAAGCTGTACGCGGCCACACTCGACCTGGCCGGCGAGGATGAGGCTGTCATTTCTGATTCGGTAACTGCTTTCACGGAAACAGCAGAACTGGCCAACCCCCGCCGAGACAGTACTTCACTCACAATCTTTGAGGTTGATTTGTCCACAGTGGACGACCCGCTTATTTGCAAGCCATCCTATAAGGTCATTCACCGGCGGGAATGGATAGGTACTAAACACTCCAAACTGTACGGTGATATAAAAGCCATCCTGGAATTATTCAATGTCCGCTATATTGCCGTGGACAGCACCGGCGTTGGTGCGGGCATGGCATCGTTCTTATCCGCTTCAATGGGCGATAAAGTGATTGAATTTGATTTCAATACCCGCACAAAATCAGATCTGCTGTGGGACTTCTTGGGCATCATCGACAGTGGACGCTTCAAGGATTACACCCCCGATGATGAAATATTCTGGAAGCAGATTAGCTTTTGTGAATTTGAAATACTTGAAGGACCCCAAAAGCGTGTGCGGTGGGGCGTGCCCGATGGAACCAGGGACGCTGCCACCGGCCAACTGGTACATGATGATCTGCTGATCAGTGCTGCCATGTGTGCTGTACTTGACGAGGAGGACTGGTCAATCTCTGCACCTACTTTTTATTATCCAGGGGGATGATCCTCTGCCCGAATTGGACAAAGGTTTCTAATGGATTCAATGCGTATAGTTCTGTGGATAACTCTGTGGATAACTCACACTCCCGTTTTTCTGCTATGTGCATCAAAACGGAATTTTATCCGAACTTCAATCAAGAGATTTGAAGTGAGGATCCACGCACTCCAGCGCCATCAAGGCGCGCGGTGGGCGGGGAAACCACTTTTCTATTTTGAAAGGATGTACACATGATTCCAGGTATCGATGTGTCCCATTGGCAGGATGATAAGTCCACTGCCCAAAAGATTGACTTCAAAAAAGCCAAAGCCGCCGGAGCCGAATTTGTTTTTATCAAGGTGTCCGAACGTGGCTCGATTGACCGTGACTTTGAATTCAACTGGAAAGCAGCCAAGACCGCCGGACTGCTTCGCGGTGGTTATCACTTCCTGCGTTGGACGTTATCCGGCTCTTTACAAGCGAGGATCTTCTGCGACATTATGAAAGATGATCCAGGAGAACTACCGCCGGTTGCGGACTTTGAAGCCCCCAACTATGGGGATATATACCCCTCCAATGCCCTGCTTGCTCAATTCCTGGAAGTAGTCGAATCAACTACTAAGCGCATCCCCATTATCTATACATCCCCTGGTTACTGGAACATTCACGGCAAGATCAAAGGCACAAACAAAATCGACGACAAGTGGAAATATTATCCACTGTGGATTGCCCACTACACCAAAGCCGACAAGCCCACCATCCCCCCTCCCTGGCTCGATTGGTTGTTCTGGCAATATTCCGCAAAGGGTGACGGCCTAAAGTACGGAGCCGAGAGTAAATCCATTGACCTCAACTGGTTCAATGGCGACCTGCCCGATTTGTTCGCTCTGGCCGGCCAGGGTGAAACGGAACCGCTTCCAGGGGATGGCGATATTCTTCAAATCATTTCTCACTTGTCAAAGATAGACGCACGCCAACGGTTGCTTGAAAATTGGGCGAGAGGGATTGGTTATAAAAGATGAGCATATTCGACCGCTATATTAAGAAACAAGTCAATGACCTTTTCAATGCGCAGCTTGCTGTGATTGAGAATGAAAATACTTTGCTTATCGGTGCACGCTCTCTCTCACAATCCGAGAGAGATCGCTACACATACGAACGTACCGATATCCTCGAACGTTCTCTTGAAGCATGGCGCTTGAACCCGCTTGCCCGCCGGATTGTGGAGCTCACTTCTCAATATGTGGTTGGTGGCGGGCTCACTATAAATTGTAAAGATAGCAAAGCATCAAAATTCTTTTCTGAATTTTGGAATCACCGCCTCAACCGAATGACAATCCGCGTTTCTGAAATGTGTGATGAACTCACCCGCACCGGTAATCTGTTTGTTATCCTCACCACCGATGCGGCCGGTATGACCTACATTCGGTTGTTGCCCGCTTCTCATATTGACGAGATCATCAGTAAAAAAATGACGTTGAACAACCTCTTTACTTTAAACTAAAATCTGATCTGGAAAATCTATCACCAGAACCGCTTCCTGCTTACGACCCCAACACCGACGATCCAACCAAACCCGCCGTCCTGCAGTACGCAATCAACCGGCCGGCCGGCGCGCAGTGGGGTGAACCAGACCTGGCCCCCCTGCTTGTATGGCTTTCAAGATATTCGAACTGGCTGCAAGATCGCGCCCGGCTCAATCGCTACCGCAATGCTTTTTTATATATCGTCCAGGCGAAATTTGCTTCCGAAGCCCAACGCGTCCAAAGGCAGAACGCACTCAACGCCAACCCGCCCAAGCCTGGCAGTATCCTGGTTGCCGATGATACCGAATCATGGAAGGTTATCCATCCCCGCCTTGACAGTGGTAATGCCGAAAAGGATGGACTGGCTCTCAAAAAGATGATCGCTGCAGGTTGCGGGCTTCCGCTCCACTTCCTTGCAGAACCCGAAAGCGCCACCCGCACAACGGCAGACGCCGCAGGAGGTCCAACCTTCCGGCGCTTTGAACAGCGTCAGCAGTATTTTTTGTGGATGATAGAGGACATCCTGCGTGTTGCTCTTAACCGTCGTGCAATGATTGACGGAAAGATTAACAAACAAATAGATCTTTCCGTCACCGGCGCCGACATTTCAAGCAGGGATAATCTCCAACTATCACAAGCCGCCTACTACATGATCGAGGTACTTGCCAATCTTAGAGATCGTGCTCTGGTTTCTAATGATGAATTCCTGCGCGTCATTTATCGCTTCTTTGGTGAAACGGTTGATGCCGATGAAATGCTTAAGCGTGCTAAGAAAGACCAGGACAAGGCGCAGGGCAAAGACCAGACCCCCAAGAGTACAGGGGATGGGATCCCACGTAAAAAAGTAATTACCCCTCCCCATGATGGGATGGGAGATATAAAGGTTAACAAATAGAAAAGGAGTTCTATTATGCCAAGACCGCCCGCACTACCGCTCAAAGGAACATACGATAGCAGGACAGGTATCTATACTTTTGATGGTCGCTCTTATAAAGCCAGGTGGGACGCCAACGCTCTTAAGAAATCCATTGATGATTGTAAAACCATCCTGGAAATTGCCCACAAGTCAGACATGGACAGTTTCCCGCAAGCTATCCTGGTTGTTGGTGAAACCAAATGGAAACAGATTAAGAAGTCCTACGCCTCATGGGTTGGGCTCGGTCAGTTTCATTACTACGCGCCCGATGTAAACCCGGGCGAACTACCCGTCTGGTTGTCAGAAATTAGTGGTCACGGTACAAAACTTATCCATGAGAAATCACCAGGTGTTGTTTATCTTCTCACCTACAACGAACCCAATTATATGTACCGCTACTTTGATGATTGCGCACCTGCTCCTATATACCCTATACCACCAGTGTCGGGGGGCAGTACAGCTTCCCCGCCCCTGCCTTTGCTCACATTCCAGGAACTGGAAATCACCGGAACTATTGATGGTAAACCGGTTGACTTATTACTTAAGTTTAAATAAAGGACTTGCCTATGCCAAAACCTAAACAAGTTTTCTACGAACAGCAACACAGGATAGAACTTCAATCATCAGATGTTGACGCAAATGGTGAATTTGAAATCCTGGCAATCACCGCCGGCAATGGGAACGGTTGGAACTTCTCAGCCGATGTCCTCAAAACATCCCTGCCACTTTGGGAAAATGCCCACACTTTCATTGACCATCACTGGTTCGGTAACAGTGTCAATGATTTAGCAGGTGTCTGCTTCCAGTCGCAGTGGGATGAAACAGCCCAGGGTATCAAGCTAAACCTTAAACCATTCGGCCCGGCAGCTGCAGCCCTGCAGGAAATCGGGCGGCAGATGCTTGCCGATGAAACCATCAAGCCCGATGTTGGCTTCTCAGCCGACATTGTATTCACTGCCAATGGTGATGATGTCCAGGATATTCTAAAAGTTTTTTCCGTTGACCTTGTGGTTAATCCCGCGCGGGGCGGTGAATTTATCCGAGAAGTTTATTCAAAATTTAATCTATATCAAGAAGGAGTTAATAATATACCTAAGAAAATACCAGATAATAAAATCGTACCACCCACGCAAGACCCCCTGCCCGGTGTCAAGCGTGTACAGCAACGTATCAAGGACGATAAAAAAGCCGTTGATCAGTTGCTTAATGTGCAGGGGCACATCGAAAAGCTAAATGACGAAGCGGATAAGGTAAGAGATATCCGAATCAAAATGTGCGAACAGCTTCTCGAAAGTACTCTCACTGCGTCCAAACTGCCCGCGCCTGTGGTCGAACGTTTGCGCGTCCAGTTTGCAGGTAAATTATTCGATGCCGATGATCTCACTTCTGCCATCGAGGACAGCCGAAAGATGGTCAGCGAACTCACCGGCGGTTCGGTTGTGCAGGGTCCTCGGGTGCACTCTGTCTTTGACAGTGCCGACAAGCTTCAAGCTGCAGCCGATGATCTTCTCGGTGCACCCCGCGAGGACACCTCCAAAGATTTGAAAGTCGCTAAGCTTTCCGGCATCCGTGAACTTTATCTCATGCTCACCGGTGACTATGACCTGCACGGTGGGTTTGATTCCGAGCGGGTGCAGTTTGCCACAACGGCAGACTTCACCGGTTTGGTCAAGAACGCTTTAAACAAGATCGTGGTCAACACCTGGGAGCAGTTAGGTCTTGCCGGCTACGATTGGTGGAACAGAATCAGCAGGGTTGAGCATTTCAATTCCCTGCAATCCATCACCGGCACACTGGTAGGCACAGTGGGCACTCTGCCCACTGTGGCCGAGGGTGCTGAATACACCGAACTAAACATCGGTGACAGCCCCGAGACTGCCAGCTTCACCAAGTACGGCGGATACATCCCGCTTACTTTAGAACTTATCGATCGGGATGAATCCCGCAAGCTTGCCGCATATCCCCGCGAGTTAGCTTCTGCGGGTCTTCGCAAAATCAGTGCCCTGGTTGCCGCCATCTTCACAGACAATTCAGGCATTGGCCCAACAATGGCCGACACCGGCGCGTTGTTCAACGCCACTGCAGTCACCACCGCCGGCGGGCATGCCAACCTGCTAACAACCGCCCTTGCCGCCGCCGAGTGGGATGTGGTCGCTACTGCTGTTTACAATCAGCCCATGTTGATTAAGAATTCTGCCGGCGTGTACGGCACCGGCCCAAAAATGGCCATCAATCCCCGCTTCTGTGTGGTGCCCCGCCCTCTGCAGTTGGCAGCTATGAAGGTTCTCTATCCCACCCTCGAAAATGCGGCCAACATTTATTCAGAGAATCAGCAACGCGGTCAACCTGGCGATGTGGTAACTGTGCCTGAATGGACAGATGCCAACAACTGGGCTGCCGTTTGCGACCCGCTGATTGCCCCCGCTATCTTTATCGGTGAACGTTTCGGCATTATGCCCGAAATATTTATTGCGGGTGATAGTCTCAGCCCGGCCGTGTTCATGAACGACGAACACCGGCTCAAAGTCCGTCACTTCCTGGCTTGTTGGGTGAATGACTTCCGCCCGCTTCACAAGTCGAATGTTGCTTAAATAAAAATAATTATCGGTGCAGATTCGCATTTGCGGAAAACTGCTTGCAGATCTGCACCTACTTTAGAAAGGAAATAAATTATGGGTTACGTACATGATGCACACATGAGCAAGTTTATTCACCCTGGCGATTTTGAAATGAGCGCCGGCACTTGGGCGGTTACTGAGGCTTCCAATGTGGTCAGCAATGACCGCACTGCTGCGGATGCAGCCGTCACGGTTCTTATTCCAATCAAAGTGCCGTCCAATTCAGTCGCACTCAAAGGCGCAAAACTGGCCAGTATTGATGTTGGTTATCTGATTGCCACTGCTGCAGCTGATGATTTCGCAACCGTTGAACTTGAAAAAGTCACCATCGGCGCGGATAATGTCGCTGCTGCAGGTGAGGCAGTCACCACCACAGAGGACGCTGCACATGATACCGCAGCTGAAAGATTAGCAGTTGATGATCACACCATGACCGTCACCATCACCACCCCCGAATTCCTGGATGATGGCGACTGCTACTGGTTGAAGTTGGTCATTGATTGCGCTGCAACCACCGTCCTTAAGTTTTATGGAGCGGTTGCTCACTACACATTGAGGATATGATCCTTTCGTTTTCTTCCTCCTTTGCCAACCCCCCGCCACTTGCCAGGCGGGGAGGTTGGCGCATCGTTCCATTTTCTTTTAGCTATGCAGTTGGGGTTGCACTGATTCTTAATAAGATAAATCGCTGCCCTTGCTTGTTTATAAAATGGATTCGCAGGAGGAAGAAAATCGTTTTAGAAATTTATTAATTATCTAAAACCGAACATTCATTCTAAGGCTTGTATAACTTTGCGCAGGTGAAAACAATATCTAATTTACTAAATAAATTTGTTAGAGGGCTTCTAAACGCCCAAAGAAAGGATTCTTTACATGGAAACTAAATCATATTCTAAGCTGTTAGGGCTTCTGCGCTCAAGGAAGTTTTGGGCTGCGGTCATCGGAACTGTGTTTGTTGTCATCAAAGAACTGGTTCCTACCTTCCCCCTGGACGCAGAGGAAGTCACCAATATTATCTATGTGCTCACCGCTTACATCCTTGGTACAGCCATCGAGGACGGCGGGCGAGGTATCGGCGGAGATTAGCGTTCCTGATTGTATTTTCCAATAAGGTGAGTTATCAAATGCTTTAGAAAAAAATCGTTCGATAACAAACCTTATTGCAAACTATGTCCCGACCATCTATCACTTGTCGCAATTCTGTCACTCACTTTTATTGGGTGCGGTCTCGAATCTGAAATTCTCCCCGCACCCTGAAAGGCAAACATGAAAACAAAAACAAAAACGCAGGACGATCGTAAAGCGATCAAAGACTTGTTCGGCTGTGACCCTGTTGATTGGGCACGCTACCCCGATGGTAAGCTCACCTTCATCAGCCCCACCGGGCAGAAGTTCGGCTACACCAAAGAGCAGTTCGATAATATCGCTGATGCGGTTCGTATCGAAAGAGCAGCCAAGAAAAAATTGTCCGGCAGGAAATCTAAATCCAAAACAGAATCCATCCTTGAAAAAGCCAATTCCGCTTTCTTGCCTGATCTTCCCGATGTTCCGCCGGGCGCTGCGGAGTAAAACTCCGCGTCGCGTGTGCGCCCGCCGTCTTACTTCTTGTCATTGCGAGGAGCAAAGCGACGTCGCAATCTCCATCGCGATTGAATGTTTTAACTTAAGTAGGTGAACCTATGACTAACCTTGCAGCTTATCGAACACGAATTCAGAATTCGCTCGATGATACCAGTTCCAAATATTCGAATGATATCATCGATGAAGCGTTGAGAAAGATCCTCAACGAATACACCCGCGCCAATCCCAACTTCAAAACCCACACTCACACAGTAACAACCGCCGGCAGGGTGCAGACCCTTGCAGCTGCAAACCTGATCGCCATCGTTCAGCTTGTCCATCCCTACGATAGCACTCTGGCTGACCCATTTGTTTATGCGCGGGAGGATTTTTCCCTTTCGTATGTGGACGGTGATCCTGATTTATATTTTTTCGGGGATGATATTCCAGAGGTTGACGAGAAGATTTATATCAAGTACGCTGCCAAGCAGACCATCACCGACCTTGACAGTGCAGCAGCCACAACGGTTCGAGACGACCACGTAGATATTCTTATTGTCGGCGCTTCCGGCCAGGCTGCTATGATGCGGGCATCCGGCCTGAATGAACAATGGGGCGGACGCTCCGGAGAGATGGGTTCCCTTATGACTTGGGGCACACGGCAGTATGGCCGCTTCTTTTCTTTCATCGAGGAAATAAAACAGGAAACTTTCCTTCCCGCTTTCCCGCTCAACCACTGGCCTCTTGACTGTGAGGATGTTTGATCTATGCCTAACCCTATAGGTAATCTTGTTCAAAAATTGCAGTGGTGCACCAGAGGGGAAAACTGCGGTATGTGCAATTCTTTGAAAGGTCGCGTTTATACCTACGATATGTGGATGTCATCGGGCGTATGGCCTGGCTTCCACTTGAATTGTGATTGCTTTTTGAAAATGGTCGGTGAGGAATATGTTTTGTCCGACCCCGATTTTTTCGGTACTGATCTCAACCTGCTCAGCGATACTATCAATCCCATCTTCTTTACGTTTCGTTTGCATTGGGATCCCAATTATGTGCCCTTCTCCTGGTATATGTCTGAACAGATCACAGAGGCACATCGTAAGATGGGCGCCGATCTGCCCATCGGTGAGGTGCTCCGGCGCATGAAAGATGAATTCATGGGGTTCTTTAAACGCTCAGATATCTTTGATAATTTTTTTGTGTGGCGGGTGTTCCGCTCAACTCAGCATTATCAAAACAATGATGATACCGCTTCTGGTGGTTTCCCTTGGGGCAGTCTGCGCAAGAACCCATTCAAAATGACTTATGATATCCCCCGCTCTTTTTATTATCAGCAGTCCACTCTTAAACCCGAACCGCTGCAGCCCTTGTATCCCTATCAATCCAATTACACGGAGGACTATTAATATGCACGACATCGGCGTTGATTGCGATTTTGTCCTGGTGCACCCCCTTGTAAATGGTGGGTCCCCTTACGGTTTTGTATTAGCCCCCGACCCTGCCAAGTCAGGGTCAACCATTTCCGTACAGAGATCACTTGATGATAGTGATGAAGTCCAGATATATTTATTCGCTACCGTTCTGCTTGCCGATGATCTAAAGAACCCCGACGGTTCTGAACATGCAGCCAGTAGGCAGACCATGTACGACATGCTGCTTGATTATCTTGAACAAATAGAGGACATGTCAGTCGGTACTTTCATGGGAAACTACCTTGGACTTGGCCAGTCCGGTCACACATCCACGGAATTGCACCTGGTGGAAGCCAGTTACATATCTTTGAAGTTCGCCAACCTCACAACCTACCATCCACCCATCGACAGTGATTTGTTCTTTGGTTCTATCTGGCAGCCAGAAACACCGGCCGGGGATGCTTTCACATGGGATTCGTCAGTATGGAGATAAAACGACTTACGAGGTTTCAACCTAAGCAGCGTATTCTATTATCTTGGGGTAATGTATCCCTGCTTTTTGCGCAGGTTCTACGGTTCTTCAATCGCTTGTTTGCCTCCGCTCTTCGTTCCGCAAACCTTATGCAAGCATCGCCATGCGTTCTCTTCGGTGCTCGGCAAACAAGCTCTTTATTTTCCTACCGCTTGATTGCCCGCGTTCTGTGCTCTGCTCATGGAACTGCACGCACATTCTCTTGTCAAACAAGCTCGGCTTTACTCGCCGGCCTCACTCGGCTTATCTCAAGCAAATCCACTCGCGGGCTTGCTCCGCCCTCCCCCCTCCTCACCCCCCAAACCCCCCCTCCAACCCCCCACACCCGTCAAGGTAAGTTGAACATGGGGGGCAAGGTGGGGGGATTAGGGCTCTGCGCCATGCGCCCCGCTCTACGTGCAGGGGCTGCGCCCGCTCATTCGTTTCGGTTTTTTTTGGGTTCGACGGAGCTCAGCAAAAAAAAACCTCTTATTGAAAACCAAAGGAGATTAATATGACTTACCCCGAAAGTGCTAATGTTTCCGCCGGTGATGCCACACTCGCCAGCCACTACAACAACCTGCGTGCCGATGGTGTATTTCTTGGGCAGGTCACCGCTGATTCTGTACCCCTCGGTACTATGCTTGAAAGATATGTCACCCGCCTCACGGTTGAACTTTTATCCACAAACAAAATCAGGGTACCCGCGTCAGCAGACGCGCCCGTATCTCTGCTCATTGATGGTTATCTGTGTCAGGCTGTGGCAAATGTAGACCTGGACGCGGGGGATGTCCCATCGGGCGCAGCGTCCGCTTATTACATCTTTGCCAACCGTGCTGATTCCAGTACCACATTCACACTCACTGTTTCTACTTCCAACTCAGAGGCTTCAAACAAACGGCGCATTGGGCGCTTTTATTGGGATGGTTCAGCCATCATCAAAGATAGCGTCCGCTCTGATCTGGCTGAACATATTGCAGACCTACTTTATTTCGTTGACCCGCAGGTTTGTGATGGACGTTTAACATTAAGCACTGGTGACCCCATCCCTGATTCTGATATTGCTTCTTCTGCCAATGTGTACTTCACATCCTTTTTAGGCAACCGAATATCTCTTTATGTCCAGGATTATGGATGGCGTTTGTACACATTCGGGGAGCTCACCCTGGATATATCCGGTGTAGCGGACGCTAAGAATATTGACGTTTGGATTTACGACAATGCGGGCACGCTCACCCTTGCCTATACTGAATGGTCAAATGACATTCTGCGTGCTACTGCCATCATCCGCCAGGATGGGGTCTGGTGCAAGACTGGTGCCCTCGGTTATCGCTACTTGGGCACGGTCAGGACTTCCGGCGCGGGTGTGGTCTGTGACACTGAGGCAAAACGTTTCACATGGAACTTTAATAACCGCCGTCCAAGAAAAGTTTTGAAGGTCGAATCAACCAACACCTGGGCTTATACCCTTGCCACATGGCGGTCAGCCAACGCCAGTGATTTAAATAGAATTGAACTTGTTATCGGAGTTTCGGAGGATCCGGTTGAACTAACCATTCACTCTATTAGCTCAAGCACTGGCGCTTATGGAAGGGCTGTAGGTATTGCCCTGGATGCCACCAATACCAACCATGCGCATATTAATTCAAGAACTGGAAATAGTTCTTTCCTACCCATAGCTTCTATCTACTTGGGTTTCCCCGGCATTGGGTATCACTACTTGCAGTGGGTTGAAAATGCGCAAGCTGCCGGTACTTGTACCTGGTACGGTGACGGCGGTGATTCTACTCTTATTCAATCAGGTTTATATGGTAAGGTGATGGCATGATTAATGTAAATAAACTTTCACAAGAATTAATATCTGCGGGTGTCTCAACTCATGGGAATTGTAATTCCTCTGGTGTTGTATGGGATGATAACAATAAAGAAATCCAAAACCGCGCAGACGTGGTTTTGATTTTGAATGCTCACAACCCCGCCCCCGAAACTTCAACCATCCGTGATGAAAAATATAATCAGGCAGGTATCACATCCATGAAAATGATCTTGGCTCTGTGGTCTAAAGTCATGCAGAATGACAGCACTGATGCCGACACCCTGCAGATAATAATAGATCAGGTGAATTTGTCTATCGGTCAATAATTCCTCATATACTCATCAGAAGAATTAGGTATTACCGTGGATATATTTAATTTGCTGATCTTTTCTTGTTACCTGTATTTACTGTTTGTAAAGCATTCCCTGTTCATCCCAGTAAATACTTTTTGAATAGAACTCCACCCGGGTGGGATTGATATATTTGAGATACTCATCGGGCAGCTCATTTTCTGGCATGTCTTCGTTCTGCCTGATAAAGAATTCATATTTGTGATTACTTACCGAAGTTACCATTACATCGCTATCCAGGTCGAATTCCGGGATCATAACGCGACCACAGTAAGTGTTCAACTCGCAATTATCCGGGAAAATGAAAGTAGCCACGAAAGTTCCCCCCCCTTCCATTATATTTTCAACCGTACCTTTCCAGGTGCCTGTCAGAAGGTCCATTTCTGTGGAGGATAGCGCTTCTTTCGCTTGCGGTATTTCGGCTGCTGTTTCAGGTGTGGATGAGGGTTTTATCACAAAAAACACCACCAGGGCAATGGCAATAACACCCAGTCCCGCGGGCAGCGTCCACTCAGGCAGTTTCTTGGTTTTCACTTCCACTTTTTTCACTGGCGTTTTTTTCGCTGGCACCGTTGTTTCTGATGCAGCTTTTTTGGGAGCAGGTTTTGGGGTTTCAACTGCTGGCTTTTTCAGCTTTGCCCCACAGTAACCGCATACTTTGGCCTTTTCAGGCACCTCTTTTCCGCAATTTGAGCATTTCATGATCTCCTCCTGTTTGTTCGTTTAATCACGGTGCCAGGTTGTTTCTTCAGTGTCCAGCAGTGTATCAGTTTCAGGGTCGAATGTGATTTGGAAATCGTAAGTAATTTCTTCTTCGGTTTCCGCACATTGACCAACCTCATGCACATCAAGGACATACCCCTGCGCGGTGCCGGTCCCCTGCGAACTATACGAGAGCAGAGATTCACCGGTGCTGTCATAACCGCAGATACTCGCTCCTTCATCGAATAACACCACATCATAGCTGCCGTCAGGATTTTGGCTGATTTTGAGCGTCATGGCGCTTTCATCATGATCTATGGCTGCCCAATTTCCCTGCGCGGGTGCAAAGGGTGAAGACTCCGTATGTACAGCCTCTGATTGAGAGGGTTGAGCCGATTGGGAGGGGGATCTTCCCGCAAACAGCACCACCACCAGGATAAGCGCAGCGGCACCCAGTCCCGCGGGCAGCGCCCATTTAGGCAATTTTCTGGTTTTCACTTCCACTTTTTTCACTGGCGCTTTTTTCGCCGGCACCGCTGTTTCTGGTGCAGCTTTTTTGGGAGCTGGTTTTGGGGTTTCAGCTGCCGGCTGTGCCAGCTTCGCTCCGCAGAAACCGCACACTTTAGCTTTAGCGGGCACACCCTTTCTGCAATCCGGGCAGGTATGCTTATGTTTCTTTTCCAGCTTGGTCCCGCAATAACCGCATACTTTGGCCTTATCAGGCACCTCTTTTCCGCAACGCGAGCATTTCATGATCTCCTCCTAACAGGCATTATGCACAAAGGGGTGTTCAAACCACTCCCGGCATTACCTCACATTCTATGCTTATTGTTTGGTAAGCGTCCCCTGCGACTCGCCATAATTACCCCTGGAATAGTATTCCAGTTTCGATGAACCGACAGGCCTGAGCCACTCTTCATACGCTTTGGCATCATCTTCGCATCCATAAAGAGTGGTCACACGGAATTCGTACTTATCACCGTCAACGCTGATAAAGGAAATGTCACTCGAGCAGCCCCACTGCGGGATGCTGAAAGTACCGCACACCATGTAAAGTGAACAGCCATCTTTCAATTTGAAGGTGATATTGAAGCTACCATCACTGTCGCCAGCTTCTCCGCTCCACGTGCCAGCGAGTTTGCTAAAGTCATTTCCGCCTGATTCCTGCTGAGAGCCAGGGCTCAGCACAAAGAATAAAATAACGGCAGCCAGAGCGGCAGCGGCCAATCCCACAGGCAGTACCCATTTAGGCAGCTTTGTGGTTTTCGCGACGGCTGCTTTCGCGGGCGCTTTTTTAACACGCGCCTTTTTAGCCGGCGCTGGTTTAGGCGACGCACCCTTCACTTTTACCTTTTTCACAGGCGCTTTTTTAGCAGGTGCTGGTTTTGCCGCAGCTGTCTTTTTCACCAACGACGTGCCGCAGTAGCCGCATACTTTCGCCGTGGCGGTCATTTCCTTGCCGCAGTTCGGGCAGAGCGGTTTTTCGATTTTGTGTCCGCAATAACCGCATACTTTGGCGCTATCAGGCACTTCTTTTCCGCAATTGGCGCATTTCATGATTACCTCCTGTAAATTTACTTATTACAAGAATAGAGGGTATCGCAGCTTAAAAACAGTTCTGCGACTGCCATAAAACCGCCCTGCTCCACAGATTATCCAGCTGGGTTGGCAGGTCAAAACCCGGGAAGTCGGAGGGCAGGCGTATGACGCACAGGAATATCAGCACCAGCGCTGCTATCAGCGCGAGTGCTAATGCTGTCAGGATGAAATTGGCAAGACCAGAGATGTGAGAAAACAGTCCCTCCGTACTTCTGGTCTCCACGATAACGTGTGTGGGCTGCTGGTCTGGGGGCAACGGGGCGGGCGGCGGTGCGGAGGCGCTGAAATTCCGCCCGCAGTAGCCGCATGCTCGTGCGCCTTTGGGATTTTGTTTTCCGCAGTATGGGCAGTGCATAGTATTTTCTCCTTATTTTGAAAATTCTATTATTCTTAACATTACATATTGATGGCCTATTGTTTGCTAACAGTGTGTGTTAGCAGTATAGTCATGGGAGAGAACATACATCATCAAAACAATCGGCGTTATAACAGCATACCCCACCGCATAAAACCTCCTCAGGCCCGCACTCTTCTGGTGGAGGAGGGGGTTCTGGAGCGGTGTCATCCTGGACCGGCGGTTTTGGTGGATCGGGAGGCGACACATTTGGCTGAACGGGCACTGGTTCCACATCCACAATATCATCAATCCAATCCGGCAGTTCTATGGCGCCGATGATATTAAGGATCACACACAGGACCACCACAATCAATAATCCAACCGGGATATAGATGCAGTTGAAGTTGAGTTTGAAGAGGATGATAATGATGTAGCAAATGAGTATCAGCACCAGCCCCAAACCGCACCCGGGTATCAAAGGCGCGTATGGGCCGAAAATATCCGTCAGGATGCCAGGTACTGGCAGAATATCGGTGTACAGCAGGCAGCAGCATGACAGGAGGAGGAGCAGCAGGAGCAGGAACACGATCAGATAGGTACGACGGACCTGGACGGGGCGGCTGCCCACCTGGACAACCACTGTCTCGGGAGGCATTGATGGTGCGATGCGTGGTCTCCACCACGGAGCCTTGCGCGGTGGCGGTGAAGATGCGGCCGCGCTCACAAGAGGAATGGTACAGTACGGGCAGTATCGCATACCAGGATCATCATAGTGTCTATTACAATCTGGGCAGTACATATTTGATTACCTCCTGATTCCTAATCGCACCCTGAACAACTTTCGTAACAGCCGTAGCCTGATCCACAGTCACAGCAGTGGCCGCTAGAGCAGCAAGAACCAGCGCACATGGATTGGCCAGATGGACATTCGCTTGGTTTTTGGAAAGCAGGCGGCGAAAAATTGGCACCAATAGTGCAGGTGCGGCCATCTGTCCCTTCATACTCCATTTCCAGCCGGACATCCCCTACTTTAGCTGTAATTGGATCAAGACCTTCACATATAAACGCGTTGTTCATATATTTTGGATCCGCACAGCAGGAAACAGCCGTCCAGTAATTACCTGAACCGTCATATACATCGCCTTCCACGCATTGAGGTTCGAAAGATTCCAGCCGGCAGTTAATATGAAAATACAAATATCCTTTTTCATAATAGATGTTTGAGAAACTAAAGTCCGGGCAGCAGCCACCAGATGGCTTTTCCTCATCTGGAGGTTTCTCGGGTTTGCCTGGCCCCGGATCCCAGGGCAGGGGCAGTGTGCGGATCGGGCCAGTAACCACAACAACGATACGGTCAACGAAATCGGGCAGCGGTACAACCCCGATGATATTGAGGATGACACACAGGACCACCATGATCAATAATCCAACCGGGACATAGATGCAGTTGAAATCGAGCTTGAAGAGGATGATAATGATATAACAAATGAATATCAGAACCAGCCCCAAACCGCACCCAGGTACCACAGGCGTGAATGGGCCTAAAATATCAATCACGACGGCCGGCATTGGCAGGATATCGGTGTACAGCAGGCAGCAGCATGACAGGAGAAGGAGCAGCAGGAGCAGGAACACGATCAGGTAGGTGCGCCGGATATGGCGCGGCCGCCCGCCCACCCGCACAACCACTGTCTCGGGAGGCTTTGAGGGTGTGGTGCGCGGTTTCCTACGCGGCGGCTGCGGTGAATCAGAGGAAGCGCCCTCAAGGGGTTTTCCACAGGTAAAGCAGTAGCGTACGTTGGGGTCCTCATAGTTGATATTACAATCTGGGCAGAACATATTGATTACCTCCTAATTTCTATGAGCATCACGGACAACTTTCATAACAACCCATGCCAGATCCATAGTCGCAGCAGTGACCGGTGGAGCAGCATGAACCAGCGCACATGGTTTGCCCGGAGGGGCATTCTGGACTGGAGCCCCCGTAGTAAGGAGGCGTATGGGATTCTGCTTCCATCTCGCACCCCGAGTATTCCAGTTCAAGCCTGGTCTTGCTCTCTTTCTGTTCAACGCTGCCAAGGCTTGTGATACTATGAAAGCGTCCCTGCCAAATTGCTAAACTTGAAGTAACCATTC
>CAZBCD010000022.1:0-16963 GCA_964490205.1 uncultured Pelolinea sp.
ATAATCTTAGCCATTGTAATTCTCCTTACATACTAATAAATGTAACTAAATGATAATTGGCAGGTGCAAGAGGAAGATCAGAGGATCGTATGAGAAACATCAAAATTAATGCGGATAGGGAAAAGAGAAAGGGCTATTTCAGTAGGTTGGTGCTTTTTCAACCCAATATTCTATTATTCAACCAGCCCATAGCGCAGCGCCAGCACAGCCGCCTGTGTGCGATCATCCACCTGTAGTTTTTCGAGGATCCTGCTGACATAATTGCGCACTGTGCCCTCTGAAAGGAACAGATTCTGAGCGATCTCAGCATTGGTCATGCCATGAGAGATGAATTTGAGGATCTCTTTTTCACGTTTGGTGAGGTCCTGCCCCAGCGTCGTATCGCCGGGAAGGGCCTGCCGAGATAACTGGTGGAATAATTTTCCTGCAACTTTTGAATCCAGCGGCGTTTTACCTTCATGGACCTCCTGGATGGCATTGATCAGCGTTTCACGGGAGGTATCCTTTAAAAGGTAGCCGTCTGCTCCGTTGCGAATGGCGTCGAACAGCCAGGCGTCTGCGTCATAGGTGGTCAGCACAAGCACTTTTGTATCCGGATATTTTTCCTTGATCTCTTTTGTGGCGTGGATGCCGTTCATGATCGGCATCTTGAGGTCCATCAGCGCCACATCCGGCTTATGTTTCCCGATCAAGTCCAGCGCTTCCAGCCCGTTATTTGCGATTCCGACCACGCGCAGGTTCTCCGCGGTGCTGAGGATGGCGTTCAAGCCCTGGCAGACGACTTCCTGGTCATCACAGATAATGATGTCAATCATTTTCTCTTTCCAATACTGCTGTAATTTCTGTGCCGTTATTGGGATCACTGTCAATGGTGAAAGTACCGCCCAGCATTTCCACCCGTTCGCGCATCCCGCGGATGCCGAGATGCTCTTTTTTAACTTGCTCTGCATTAAAACCATTCCCATCGTCAATGACTTGCAGTTTAATGGCATCCTCATCGAATAATAAGTTAATGGACACATTCTCCGCGTTCGCATACCGCAGAGTATTCTCTAATGCTTCCTGTGTGGTGCGGTATAAACAGTGCCCGATCTCATCGGAAAGGACATCCATACCTTTATCCAGATGAAAATCGATCTTGAACCCTCCCCGTTCAGCGGCAGAACTGCCCATGTTGCGGAGCGACTGGGTTAATCCGTAGCTTTCCAATTCGGAGGAGCGAAGATCTACCAGCGTGCGGCGTGTTTCTGTGAGACCGTTCTTGGTGTTCTCGATGGTTTGCCTTAACATCTTCTTTGCCTCAGCAGGATCACGGTCAAATAACGCCTTGATCGCTTCCAACTGTACAGACACGCTGCTGAGTGTGTGGGCGAGTGTGTCATGCAGCTCGCGTGCCAGGCGGTTGCGCTCCTGTGTCTGGGCTAATTTTTCATTTGCAAGCGCGAATTTCCGCAGCTGCTTGTTTGCTCCTATTAACTGCGTATGTTGCTCGCGCTGAAGGGTCACCAGCTGATTCTCTATCCAGCCGACTATTGCCAGGATCACACTGCGGGCGATGTCTCCGATAATATTCACGACAGCGAAAAATGGATATTTAGCACCATAAAATTCTTGATCACTTTTTAAAAAGAAGGATAGAACTGCTTCTGCAAAAACGATCAATATGCAGTAAAAGATCACTTCGCGCATGGAATACTGCCAGGCAATAAACACCAGGGGGATGATCAGGAAGAAGATGATATCCCATCGGAAGGATAAAATCGGCATTATTGATCGGAGGTCCTTAATTGAAGTGGCCGAGATGATTTGGCGGGAGAAAATGGTTGTCAGCGCCAGCACATTCAGGATGATAAAGAAAATCGGTTTCGTGATCCTGCTCTGGACTCCTTTAAAGGAAAGGAGGATAAGGATCAGCACCATTAATAAAATTGGCGCGATAGAACTGAAGTCAACATCTGGCCTTCTGATCCCATGTTCCAAGAAGTAGAATCTTGGAGAGAAGGAACTTTGTAATAAAAACAGGACCTGCACAAATATGGACCAGCGCAGGATTCGAAGAACCCGCTGATCAATGATCTCTTTCGCCATGGAATGATATTAGCATGAATTGCCTGATTTCCTGATGTGACGCCAGTCATATTAATACGTGACCAGACTCATCGTGGGTACTTACTGCTTCCATATGCCTTTTTGACACCCTGCACTTATTATTTTATGTGTAAAAGATTAAAGTTTTACTGAAATCGGAATTTTTAGGAGAAAAGAAATGGATCTTAAGAACATACAGGCAAAAACATCGGATTTTTATCAAACCCATAAGAAATGGGTACTGATCGGGGGCGGCGTCCTGGCTGTTGTTATCACAGCGGCTGCCGTATTGCTATCACGGGGAAGCAGCGCTTCCGACGAAGCACAGGTAGTGTATATGGATGTTACCAGCGGAGCGATCACTGAAAGCATCGATGTGGTTGGCTCGCTCGAAGCAGTACCATCCGTAACGCTTTCCTGGGAATCAAGCGGGATTGTCAGTCCGTTTGATCTTAAAGTTGGCGATATGGTGGAAAAGGACCAGGTTCTGCTGACCTTGGAGGATAGCTCACTGGCTTCCTCTACACTGCAGGCACAGACGGATCTGCTGGAAGCGCAAGCGGTGCTTGAAAACCTCATTGTTGCCAACTCGGATCTGTATGCAGCTGCGCAAACCCTGGCAGATGCAGAATACCTGCTGACTGATTATGAAGCGGACCGCAATTCTTGGAACTATAAGGAAGCTTCATGGGATTCGGTTGAAAAAGCCCGTGAGGAATATTACGAGAAAGAGCAGATTCTCTGGGAAAAAGAAGCCGCTTATGATGCGCTTTCTGCCCTTGATGTAGATGATCCTGAACGGTTGGCTGCGTATGAGGAGATGAGCGCTGCCATCGAAGAATCAGATAAATCTTTGCATTACCTCAGCAATTTACTTGGTGCGTACTACGATCACGGCGTGGAAACAGATTTCATTGAATACGATCAGGCGCTGGCAGATTTAGAGCAGGCACGCATTACGTATAACCGCTATCTTGACCAGACGGAAGAGATTGCCGCTGCGGAAGCCAATGTACAGGCGCTGCAGAACACCATCAACCAATCTAAAATCACCGCTCCTTTCGCGGGAACGGTTACAGAAGTCAGCGCGGTGAGCGGAGAACTTGTATCCAGCGGAACTGAAGCTGTGCGTATTGACAATCTTGAAAACCTGATGGTAGATATCTATGTCTCAGAAGTGGATATCAACAAAGTTGAAACCGGCCAACCAGTCATCCTAACTTTCGATGCTCTGACGAAACAGGAATACGCCGGGTTTGTGGATTCTTTTTCCTCTGCTGGAACAGATGAGAGCGGTGTGGTCGAATTCCGTGTGAGCGTGAAATTGGAAAACGCGGATGAAGCGGTCAAGCCGGGTTTCACTTCTGTGGTGAGTATCATCATCAGCCAGGTAGAGGATGCGCTCCTCATTCCAACCCAGGCTATCCTCAGCCAGAAAGGCGTTTCTGTTGTTATGCGCGTCAATGCGGATGGCAGCACGAGCGCGGTGCCGGTGGAACTGGGTGCGACTTCCGATGTTCACACGCAAGTGATCAGCGGTGATCTTGCTTTCGGCGATCAATTAGCCGTTCTTATTTCAACATCAACAGCAGGAGAATTTGAGTTTGATGGGAGTCTCATGCGTGATATGAATCAGATAAATGGCAGCGGTCATGGCAGTGGAACTGGCGGCGGGCAGAAGTCCGAATAAAAAGGCAGGTAAACAAATGGCAAAGAAAAATAACGTAGTTGAAGCAGTTGACCTGTTCAAGACCTACCAGATGGGTGAGGTCGAGGTGCATGCCCTGCGTGGGCTTTCACTGAAGATTAAAAAGGGTGAGGTCGTCGCGATTATGGGCCCTTCTGGGTCTGGTAAATCAACGCTGATGAACATTCTTGGCTGCCTGGATCGGCCTACAAGCGGTAAATATCTTCTCAATGGAGAGAATGTGCAGGATCTGGAAGGCGATCAATTGGCTGATATCCGCAACCGGCAGGTAGGATTTGTTTTTCAATCCTATAACTTGCTGTCGCGCTCGACTGCCTTAACCAATGTAATGATGCCCCTGCGCTACCGACGGAATAACGGACACCAGGATATCAAACAAACGGCAGAAGAATTACTCGTGCGCGTAGGTTTGGGAGATCGCGTGACCCATAAGCCCTACGAACTGTCCGGCGGAGAGCAGCAGCGGGTGGCGATTGCCCGGGCACTGGTGAATGACCCCGCGATTGTACTGGCGGATGAGCCCACCGGCAACCTGGATTCAAAATCCGGGAATGAGATCATGGAACTGCTGCTGGATTTGAACAAAGAAAAAGGGGTAACACTTATCATTGTGACACACGATCCCGAAGTAGCGGCGTTGACGCAGCGGACCGTGCGGTTGTTTGATGGAAGGGTGCAAAATGACTAATAGTTGGAGATTCTTTAAGGAAGCGCTGGAAAGCCTCAACGCGAATAAGTTACGGACTGGATTGACCATGCTCGGCATTGTCATCGGTGTCGCGGCAGTCATCTCGATGCTGGCGATTGGCAAGGGGGCGGAATCGTCGATCACGGGCTCGATCGAAACAATGGGTTCTAACCTTCTGTTTGTAAACGTGAATGATGATGCGACTAACCCTAAACCAGTAACCCTCGCGGACGCGGAAGCGATTATTGAATCTGGCGGCGCCCCCAGTGTACTTGCGGTTGCTCCAACAGTATCACAAAACATGGAAGTCTCATTTAGCGGCAGCAGCATATCTACAACCATCACTGGTTTAACCCCTGATTATTCCTCCGTGCGTAATGAAGAAGTATCTGTTGGCAGGTTTATTTCACAGCAAGATATAGATAACCATGCCACAGTGGCAGTGATCGGCGTGGATATTGTGGCTGAATTGTTCGGCTCAAATACGGAAGTGTTGGGGAGTAAACTGCGGATTGGAAACAACCTGTACCAGGTAGTTGGTGTGCTTGAATCCAAAGGCGGCACTGCCTTTGGCTCATCAGATAATCAAGTATATGTACCAATCACAACTGCGCAGTCTCGCCTGGTTACTCGATCCAGCGCATATGCGGAAGTCGATATGATCTCAGTTGGAGCGGTTAGCCCAGAGGAGATGAGTGACGCAATGAATGAAATAACCAGCATCCTGCGTGCTCGGCACCAGATTACTGGTGATGAAGAAAATGATTTTGAGGTTTTCTCACAGGATACCTTTACAGAAGCTGCCACATCTATTACCGGCGTATTGACTGTGTTCCTCGGCGGCATCGCGGCTATCTCCCTGCTTGTGGGCGGGATCGGCATCATGAATATCATGCTGGTGTCGGTTATTGAACGCACCAAAGAGATCGGCCTGCGCAAAGCGGTTGGCGCGCGCGACCAGGATATCATGCTGCAGTTCATCGTCGAATCGCTCATCATCGGGCTCGTTGGCGGCATGATTGGCGTCATGATTGGGTGGGGTATCTCTTCAGCCATCAGCAACGTGGCTATGATGGGTGGTACTGTTATGAACGCGGAAATGAGCCTGGATTCCATCCTGCTGGCTGTGATTTTCTCCATATCGGTAGGTCTGGTATTTGGAATTTACCCAGCAAGACGGGCGGCAAATTTGGAGCCGGTAGAGGCGTTGCGGACGGAATAAATAGAATAGGCGAGAAATAAAATGGATATAAAGAATATCAAAGAAAAACTGATTAAATTTTATCAAGCGAAGAAACGCCTGGTGTGGATTGGCGCCGCCGCCTTGCTAGGTTTGATTGCCGCGCTCATGATCTTAATACCGAGGGGAGATACCACCGCGGAAAATGTGCAGTATGCGCGGGTCAGCCGAGGTTCGATCACTGAAAGCATTGGTGAAGTAGGGTATGTAGAAGCTCAACCCTCTGCGGTTATTACCTGGCTGTCTGATGGAGTTGTTGGAGAATTTGATCTACAAGTCGGGGATCAGGTTATGAAAGATGATGTCCTCATAGAAATGGAACTCAACTCATGGTCAAACGAATCCCTGCAGGCAAAATCAACTTTACTGGATGCGCAGATTGAGTTAGAAAATCTGATCAGTACGGATTCAGAATTTCAAACCGCTTTGCAGACTTTATCTGATGCGGAATTGACGCTCAGGAGTAAGAGAGAAATGCGCGATTTCTGGAATTTCAACAAATCTTCCGATGAGCGTATAAATGAAGTGCTCGGCTATTACGAAGCAGCTGATTGCGCGTTATGGGTGTTGGAAGCGGAATATGAAGCACTCCGGGAAACACTGGATGAAGATGACCCCGCGCTGATAGAAGCGTATGATACTGTCCAGGCAGCGGACCTGGAACGTGACAGTTATTACCGCGCACTCAACCAGATTCTCGGACACTCCTATGACCAGGATGTGGAAACGGATTTCAATGAATATGACCAGGCGAAAGCGGCAGTTGAGCATGCCCGCGCAGCATATAATCGTTTATTGGATAACAGCCAGGAGATCGCTGCTGCGGAAGCCAATGTGCAGGCACTCGAGAACACGATCAATATGGCGAGGATTATCGCACCCTTTGACGGCACAGTGACCGAGATCAGCACAAGATCCGGAGAAATGGCCGTGAGCGGTACGCAGGCGGTGCAGCTGGACGATCTCGATAATCTGGTTGTGAACGTGGATGTATCGGAGATTGATATCAGCAAAGTGGAGATCGGCCATCCGGTCGTGATCACATTTGACGCGCTGCCAAATCAGGAATACAGTGGTTTTGTGTTTGGCGTTTCCACCTCAGGAACGGATAAGGATGGCACTGTCGAGTTCAGGGTGACGGTAACCATCGAAGATGCGGATGCGTCAGTAAAACCGGGTTTCACGGCTATGGTGAGCATCATCACCAGCCTGGTTGAGGAAGTGCTGCTCGTTCCCAATCAGGCACTCAGGAGTATAAACGGCAATAATTCGTTGGTGGTAATGGGCGAGGATGGCGCTCCTACGCCGGTGAGGGTGGAAGTGGGTGCCAGCTCAGAAGCATTCACTGAAATCATCAGTGGAGATATTGTGGAAGGCGATCAGTTGATCGTTGTCACCAATTCAATCAACAGCGGGTTTGGCGGTGGTTTTGGTATGATGGGCGGCATGCACCAGATCACCGGGGGAGGGGGCGGTAGGCCGCCAGATTGATAAAAGTAAATAATAATGAAAGGAAAAGGAAAATGAACAAAACAGTAAAAACAATTGCCTGGATCTGCCTCGTGCTTGGTTTGTTAGGTGTAACGGCAGAGGTGGGCGCCTATGTTTACGGGCGGTCGCGTATAACGCAGTATAAGGAAGCCGTAGAAGCTGGAGAAATCCCGGCTTTTAAAGGTCACTTCGCTGATATTGATGAAGATTTCGATGAAGAGGAATGGGAAGAACATTTTTCTGATCGAGGCGGATGGTTCGCGTTTGGCGGAATGATGAGCGGCGGGAGAGGTTTTGATACCTTCACAAAAAGCAGTGGACGGATGTCCGGTATGCATGGTGGAAGTTTTGGGCGCGTTGGGTTTGCATTACCATTCCTGCTGCTTGCAAGCGCACCTGTGCTGACCGTGGTCGGCGCGGTGATGCTGATTGTCAACCGTGAACCAAAATCTTCAGACAGTAAGGAAAAGAAAGAGAAAAGTAAGAAGAAATAAAGCACACCTGGAGATTGGAGAGTCCGTGAGAGCGGGCTTACCTGCAGAGTAATGTGTAAAGAAGAAGAGAGGGCTCTCGTTTTGAGAGCCCTCTCTTGATTTATATGGAAAAATCTCGCGTGGTTGCTGGCATCACGAGCAAAGCGAAGTGATCTCCTTCTAAAAACAACGCATGATCGCGAACAAGGAAAAATAGTTGCATTTGTAGGTTGGGTTGTGCTTTTTCAACCCAAAATCTCTTTTTCAAATGTTGGGTTCATTAAAACCAATTAGGGAAATTAAATCTCATTGAAACGATTGTATCTTGTTGAAGTTTTATAGTTTATGCGATTACCCCAACCTACTTTATGGGAGGAAGAAAAAAGTCTCCCAGTGCCCCGGCTGGACTTGATTAAATGAAGAACTCAACCCGGTGATCACGACCCAGGTATTACCCGGTTTGAGTGCCATCGGGTTGCCATCCGCGTTGGTGAACTGCAGCGGGTCGCTGTCGTTCACGGATGCCCATTCTCCGCTTACCATTCTACCGTCGCGAAACAGGTACGCTGGCAGGCCGTTGTTGTTGTCCCATATGTCAATCGTGTGCGCGCTGGGCGCAAGCTCGGTGTAATTAGCGAACAGGATGATGATATTCGAAAATGCCAGCTGCTCGCCGGTCAGGCGGTCAACCAGCGGGATCATATCCATGATCTCATTTTCTTCACCCTCGTTCTCGATAAATTCGATCCAGCGCAGGTACTTATGGGAAGCGGGGTCGTAGCGCCACTCACCGCGGTTGTAGTAATTGAACAGGATATTTATCTGATCCGCGGGCTGCATATCAGCGGGCGGATGGTCATCAAATACCATCCCCGGCAGGTCCGGTTTGCTGTTGTCCCACCCCATCGCGTTTACATGAGCGCTGATCGCTCCTGAATTGGCGAACACACCGGTCGCGCTGTGAGTGTCGATGCCGCAGAACGCCGGGCAGTCCACTTCAAGGTGAGAGAGAGCATACTCGCCCAGGGCTGTGACAAGAACCGCATCAGTATCCTCATCCGCGCTGCCGTAAGCCAGCACACCGTTATACATTGTCACCAGTTCCGCGTCCACACGCCGCCCGGAGCGGAGCGGCCCGATCTTATAGGCGTCCTGTCCGTAATACAGCGCCAGAAAGCGGTTGGTGCCGTAGCCGATGAAATAATCAAAGACGATATCCGCGAAGGATAATCCAGCATGCGGGCGCCCCTCACGCGGATAGTTGGATACTTTGACCATCACAGGGCGCCGCTCCAGAAGCTCAGGATCGGTGGGGGGGAGACCGGTCAGCGGGTTGATCACCGGCGCTGCATTCGCTGTTTCGGAGTTTATCTTTTCAGTGCCGCCAGCGTCTGTATCCGCGGAATTTTCAAGCGGCGCACCCTGGGCATCCACCCGAATTTCTCCTCCGCCATCCCCCGCGCCCCTTCCGCAAGCGCTGGGAACTGTGATCAGGAAAAGAAACAGGATCAATACAGAAAATGGCTGCCGCTTATAACCCATGATACAGGGGATTATAAATGATTCCTCCCTGCGGGTCGCGGCTGCGTTGGTATAATTTTAAGACAAGAGAAAAAGACCCATGGACAAGAAAATACGCGTACTGATCGCAAAACCAGGCCTCGATGGCCACGATAGAGGAGCGAAGGTGATTGCCCGCGCCCTGCGTGATGCGGGGATGGAGGTGATATACACCGGGCTGCGCCAAACTCCGGAGATGATCGCCTCTGCGGCGCTGCAGGAGGACGTGGACGCGGTGGGGCTGTCCATCCTTTCAGGCGCGCATATGACGCTCGTGCCGCGCGTCCTTGAACTGCTTAAAGAGGACGGGCAGGGTGCTGTGTGGGTGTTCGTGGGCGGCATCATCCCGGTGGAAGATGGGAAGGCATTGAGAGAAATGGGTGTGCGGGCTGTGTACGGTCCGGGCACGCCCACCACCCGGGTAGTCGAAGACGTGTGGGCGGCAGCTGCTGAGTAAGCGGGAATAAATGGTGGATCTGGCAGAACAAGTGCTGAAAGGGAACCGATTAGCGCTTTCCAGATTGATCACACGCGTTGAAAATGATTCCCCGAACCATCACGCTGTATTAGACCAATTATTCCCCCATACCGGAAAAGCGCATATCATCGGCGTGACCGGCCCACCCGGATCAGGAAAATCCACCCTCGTTAACCGTCTCGCGCTGAACAAAGTGAGCGGGAAAAAGGGAAAATCATCCCATAAGATAGGCATTATTGCGATGGACCCAACCAGCCCATTCAGCGGCGGCGCACTGCTTGGTGATCGCGTGCGCATGCGCGACCTCGCTGTACATCCGGATATCTTCATTCGCTCGATGGCATCGCGCGGTGCGCTGGGGGGGATTGCCCGCGCTGCGGACAGCACTGCGCTGGTGATGGATGCGGCCGGGTTTGACACTATTTTCATTGAAACAGTTGGCGCGGGCCAATCTGAAGTTGAGATCGCGCGCCTGGCGCACACCACGATCGTTGTGGAGGCGCCCGGTCTCGGAGATGATATCCAGGCGGCCAAAGCGGGCATCCTGGAGATCGCGGATGTGCTGGTTGTCAATAAATCCGATAAAGCCGCCGCCGATGGCACCGCGCAGGTGCTCGCTGGGATGCTGGCGATAGGGGAGAATTTGCACACGCAATCCGATAAAAATTTACACAGCAGGTGGCAGGTGCCGGTAATCAAGACTTCCGCGCTGAATGGGGATGGCATTGATGAATTGGCAGCGGCAGTAGACGCGCACCATGCTTTTCTGCGTGATAGCGGAGAGTGGATAACCCGTTCAACAGCGCGCTTGAAGGACCTTCTGGAACGCTTGGTCAGGGATGCATTGTATGATGCCTGGAATGATCTTCCCAATCAAGAGAAAATGGGAAAAATCCTGCGGCTGGTGGCGGATCGTGAGCGTTTACCCTATCAAGCTGTGCGGGATTTGCTCAAATAAAGACACATTCTTGCCAGTAGTATGATAAGTGGGATACAATCATTTAACAAGTATTTTTTACGAGGAGAAACAGAGCAATTATGACGCGAACCGTAATTCGTGATCTTAAAGATCACATTGATGAAGTGGTAACTATCAAGGGGTGGCTGCAGATCCTGCGCGACCAGAAGAAGATGCAGTTCCTTATCCTGCGCGATCGGACCGGGTTGGTGCAGGTAGCCAACTACCGCCCCGAGAATCCTGAATTAGGGGAGCAGATCTCCGCGCTGGGCACCGAAACCGCACTGTCTGTGACGGGTAAAGTGGTCAAGAACGACATTGTCAAACTGGGCGGTTTAGAGATACAGCTGCACGAACTGGTTGTTGAAAATAACGCGGAAACGCCCCTGCCGTTCGATCCCTTCGATGAAGACAATATGCCGGCCATTGATTACCGTATGGATTGGCGCTATCTGGACCTGCGCCGCGAAAAGAATCTGCTGCTCTTCCGGGTGCAGACACTCCTTGAACATGCCATGCGCGAATACTGGGTAAAAGAAGGGTTCATTGAGATGCACTCTCCCAAGATCATGGGCAGCCCCAGCGAATCCGGAGCCGAGCTGTTTGAAGTGGAATACTTTGAGCGTAAAGCATACCTGGCGCAGTCCCCGCAGTTCTACAAACAAATGGCGATGGCGGCTGGTTTTGAACGCGTGTTTGAAGTTGGCCCCGTATTTCGCGCGGATCCCTCTTTCACTTCCCGCCATATGACAGAATTTACCGGATTGGATATCGAGATATCATGGATTGAATCCCATGAAGATGTCCTTTATTTCACGGAGCGCTGGCTTCAGTATGCCTTCCAGCGAGTGAAAGATGAATTGGGCGAGGCGATCAAGGATGTCTTTGGCACCGAAGTGAATGTACCCGATGTGCCTTTTCCACGCTTGACAATGGCGGAAACTATGGACATCCTCAAGAAGATCGGCTACAAACTGCCGCCGGAGCGCAAGGGCGACCTGGACCCGGGCGGCGAACGCGCGATCGCGGATTATATTAGGAAGGAATTCAACAATGAATTCTTCTACCTTATTGATTGGCCTATCACGGTTCGGCCTTTCTATCATATGCGCCATCCGGATAACCCGGAATTGACGCGCAGTTTTGACCTCATCGCGGGCGGTTTGGAGATCGCCACCGGAGCCCAGCGTGAACACCGCTATGAGATCCTCAAGAAGCAGGCGCAGGAATACGGCCTGGGATTGGAGAGCATCCAGTTCTATCTGGATTTCTTCCGCTACGGATGCCCGCCGCACGGCGGTTTTGGCATGGGCCTTTCCCGTCTACTGATGGTTCTGCTTAAATTGCCCAATATCCGTGAGACAGTGTACCTGTTCCGCGGTCCTAACCGGCTGCATCCATAGGAGATTCATATGATCATCGGAGAACGCGTCCGTTTACGCGCGATGGAAAAAGGGGATCTACCGGCGTTTGTACGCTGGTTAAACGACCCGAAAGTGCGCCGTAATTTGCGGATAATCCAACCCCTCTCGATGGGGCAGGAAGAGAAATGGTACGCGGACATGCTCAGCCGACCGGTGGAGGAACACCCATTGTGCATTGAAGTAAAGCAGGGTGAGAAATGGGTTTTCGTCGGCAACCTGGGATTTATGCATATTGACCAGTGTGACCGCAGCGCTGAGATTGGAATTTCCATCGGCGAAAAACAGTTTTGGAACCAGGGATATGGTACCGAAGCCATGCGCCTGATGATTGGTCATGGATTTGAGAACCTTAACTTAAATCGCATCTACCTGCATGTATTTGAGACCAATCCGCGCGGGAAGCGCAGCTATGAAAAGGTGGGTTTTTCTATGGAAGGCCGTTTACGCCAGGCGCGTTTTCTGGAAGGGAAGTATGTGGATGTGTTCATTATGAGTATACTTAAGAGTGAATGGAATGTAGAAAAAAAGATCGGAGGTAATGAATGAGTATCTCCAAGCATACGCGTACGAGCCCGTCGATGTACGGTGATGTGCGTTTATATACCGGTACATCTACCCCGGACCTGGCGAACAGTATTGCGTCTTACCTTGATTTACCATTATGCGGTCGGGATATTGTAACTTTTCCGAATGAGAATATATTTGTCAAGCTGCATACCAGCGTGCGCGGGCAGGACTGCTATGTGATCCAATCTACCAGCATCCCGGTGCAATACAACCTGATGGAGATGCTGATCCTGATCCAGACCTTGCGCCTGGATTCTGCGGCGCGCATCACGGCGGTAGTTCCGTATCTTTGCTACTCACGCTCCGACAAGAAAGACCAGCCCAGAGTACCGATCACTGCCCGCCTGGTCGCGGATATGATCGAGGTAGCGGGCGCGGACCGCTACATGACCTTTGATCTGCACGCAGACCAGATCCAGGGCTTTTTCTCCATCCCCGGCGATGTACTGTATGCATACCATGTGCTGATTGACCACCTGAAGGACTTGGTGAGCAAAATGGAAAAACCGGTCATGGTCTCGCCTGACCTGGGCTTCGCGAAGAAAGCGCGCAACTACGCGACCAGTTTGGATATTCCCCTTGCCTTTATTGAAAAACGCCGCTTATCCAACGCGCCTACCCCAAAAGCGCTGACTCTCATCGGCGATGTCACCAACCGCGATTGCATTATCCTGGATGAGGAGATCAGTACCGGGAACACAATCGGGACAGCAGTGAACCTGATCAAAGAACACGGCGCGAAAAGCATCACGGTTGTTTTTATCCATCCGGTGCTTTCTCCCGGTGCGGTTGAAAAATTAGCTGCTCTACCCGTGGAGCGCTTCATCACCACGGATACCATCCCCATTTCTACTGAGAAAAAAGCCATGTTTGGGGACCGATTGAAGGTGATCACTATTGCGTCGCTTCTGGGTGAGGTGATCTGCCGCGCCAACGAGGGCCGAAGCGTGGGCCAGTTATTCAACGAGTGACCTGAAAAGGATCTGTTAGAGGTGGGTATAGGCCCACCTCTATTTATTGTTAGGAGAATTGAAAAGTGCCGGAACTCCCCGAAGTTGAAACCATTGCCCGGACGCTTACAGGCACCCATGATGGTGCGGTATTTTCCATCATTGATCGTGAGATCCAGGATGCACTGGTCTTCTGGGAAGGTACACTGGCGAACCAACTGCCTGATAATTTCATTGCGCGTGTGAAGAGCCAGAGTATTCGGTCGGTATGGCGACGTGGGAAGTTTCTGGTGTTCACTTTATCCAAAGACACGATCCTGATCCATTTACGCATGAGCGGTGACCTGCGCCTGGAAAGGATTATGGATGAAAAAGGCGCAGAAATACCCCTTCAGAAACATGACCGTCTGGTACTGATTTTTACAAGTGAAATCCGCCTGGCGTTCAACAACCCCCGCAAGTTTGGGCGCGTGTGGTTGGTTTCGGACCCCGATGAGATTCTGGGAGATTTGGGGCCTGAACCTTTGGATGAAACGCTGGATGCGGAGTGCTTACTCGGTATGCTTCAGCAGCACAAACGCCAGCTAAAACCCTTGTTGATGGACCAGCATTTTATAGCTGGAATGGGAAACATCTATACTGATGAAGCATTATACCGGGCAAAATTGCACCCGATCAGGCGCTCTAATACGGTTACGAAGGAGGAAAGCGCCTGCCTGCTAGACTCTATTCGCTTTGTACTACAGGAAGGAATCCGTCATAACGGTGCCAGTATTGATTGGGTGTATCGCGGTGGGGGCTTCCAGAATCACCTAAACGTCTACGGGCGCACAGGCGAACCATGCCACGTCTGTGGCATACAGATCGAGAGATTGGTGGTCGGGCAGCGGGGCACTCATATATGCCCGGGCTGCCAGCAGATGTGAATTTTTCATTTTAGGCGAAAGCAGAAAGAAGCAGCCATGTCCCCAACGCGAAGAATAAGATCCCTAAGCCGATCTTAACTGAGGCGGCATGTTTTTTCAGGAAGAGGGTTAGCTCTTTTGAAGATGTCCCAAAATACGCCAGGATAAAAACAACCATCAGGGGCAGGATAAACAGCAGGTTGTAGATGATCAGGTAAAAGATCGCCCTCAGGCGCAGTTCGGACATGCTGCTGACAAAGATAATGGTAGGCAGATAAACCTGCCCGGTGCAGGCAAGCTCTAAGAGGGAGATCACCAACCCGGTGGCGAACGCGCTGATCACATATCGGTTCGTACCGCGCCCTTTACGGATCACGGCATTGATGCGTTTGCGCAGTCCATTCGGGAGGTTGAGCGACATATCTTTCAGCTCCCCTTTACGCGCTTTGGTAACATCCATGAAGCTGAACACTGCCAGCGCGATGCACAGCAGTGCGGTTAATCCATATACCCAGCGTGCAACCACATTCAGTATATTTCCCAATAAATCGAGCACTTTATAGAAACCCAGGCCGATCACCAGATAGGCAATAAAAACACCTAATGTGAATGAAATCCCCACGATTATCACTTCGCGGTTTTTTCGCCCAGATATTGTTAGATAAGAGACAAAGAAGATCAAAGTGGCAAAAGCGCACGGGTTCAATCCATCCACGAGACCGGCTAAAACAACTGTCAGCCAACTCATGCTGCGGAACTGGTCAATGATATTCGAGCTTCCCTGTTCCTCATCAAATGCTTCCCAAACCTTTGGGGACCCTTCCTGGGCATAACACTGCAGCGCGGTCTCGATCGCATTGGGTGTGATCTCTTCCTCACCGATCCATGCCTCACTGCCGATGAATACGGACGGCGAATGGAAATTCTCTCGCCCTGCGCGGTCTGCTAGCCATAGCCCTAAAGCCGGGTTGTCATACACATTGAATTTTTCAATGATCAGTTGAGGGTATTTACTGCGCAGGTAAGCCAGGTCGGCTTCCACGCGGCTGCAGGAATCGCACCCCGTTTCGAAAAAATACGCCGCGTAAATAGGCGCGCTGGTTTCGCAGGTATCGTCGGAGTCGATCGTGCATATTTCCGCATTCGCGGCAGCGTTCTCTTCTGAGATGATTGCTGCCGGATCGAAATCGGGGATATCCGGCCATGGAATACCGCCGCTTAGGATGCCCTGTTCAACGATATCGCGCAGATTTTCTCGGATGGTTTCTTCTCCGATCAGAGTCTGCCCGTCGATGATCAATATTGGGATAGCTCTTTCCTCAGGCTTTACAGAGAAATGATCTTCGGCCTTGATCAGCAGCTCATAATTTTCGGCGTAATCGATCTCAACCAGGCGGATATGCAACCTTGTGCCTAACTCATTTTGCATGGGCAGCAGCAGGTCATTAAGTATCACCATACAATGCGGGCAGTCCACAGAATAGAAATATAAGCCGTGCACCTGCGATGGATCGCAGGGTAAAGTGCCAGGTTGGATACCGCTGGGGCCGATCGGAATCGGTGTGGGGTCCTGCGCGAGCGCTGGAGCGGGATTGTCTGTGGTGATAGTTTCTGGCGCAATCACTGCTGCTGTCAGAATCATCAAACTTAGTGAAAGGAAAAGAAATATCTTTAATGATTTTCGCATAAATAACCCTCATGGTTGTTGATGGCGTCTAATTATATACGTAAGCTAAGAAATCCGCGCTATCTATTAAGCCGGAAATAATCTTTCGAAAATGTTTGGCGCGTATGTGCGTACGGTCTCGGAACTGATGCTGTTTTCTTTGCAGATGGCTGCATAAAGGTCCACACTTTTACGGCGGATGCGTTTTTGGGTTTTTCGCTCCAGCCCCCAGAGTCCAAAGCGCTGCGACCATCCCCGATCCCATTCAAAATTATCAACTTGCGACCAGTGATAATATCCTTTCACCCTCCAGTTGAAGTTAGCTGCGCGCCAGACCTGGTGAAGGTGTTCGATAATATAAGCAGGGCGCATGCTGTCTGTGGAATCCTCCACGCCGTTCTCAGTAATATAGATTGGGAGATTGAATTGGTGTGCCCATTTCAGCGCCGTGTACATTCCACCCGGCAAATTGGCAATGAACCCGGTTTCACTGACTTGAGCGTTTTCTGGATAATATCGGCGGTGAAAAATATCTTTGACCTCGAAGGGTTTAAATACGACCTTGTCAACACTGTAGTAATTCACACCGATAAAATCCTGAGTGCCAATCGCTTCCGGTATGCCTTCTTTTTTTAGTGCGAACCTGAATCTTCCATCTTTAAGTGTGTTTGAGAAAGCATCGTTAAAACTTCTCGAAGCAAAATTAGTGATCCCGAGATTCCACGTCAAAAACATTATACTCTCACTTTCCTCCAAACAAGTCCTAA
>CAZBCD010000023.1:0-16922 GCA_964490205.1 uncultured Pelolinea sp.
TCCTGTGGTATTCTTAAATAATCACGGTTGCACTTGAGACTTGAATCCAGCACCATAAAAAGTCAGCTGCTTTTTATGTCCATTGTTTCCGACGGGATTGCACCCATGTTGAACCGCGAAAAGTGACTTTTGTGTGTTTAAAAATATAGGTAGATTATCATAACTTTATTCCACATATAGGGTTCTATCATCACAGAATAGCTATTTTGTAAATGTATAGATGTATTCTGTCTTTCATTTCATAGGAAATATTATGAACACAAAAATTACGGCCACAGGAACAAAATCCGGAGGATATACTCCCCTGCCTCCTATTGCTGTCATCGGCCTATCAGGCATCTTTCCGGAAGCTGAAAATATTAGTCAATACTGGGAAAACATCCTCAATGAAATTAATTGCATAAAAGAAGTTCCTCCATCCCGATGGAGTATTGATGATTATTACGATCCTGACCCAACCACACCGGATAAGACATACAGCAAGTACGGCGGATTCATCCCGGATATCAAATTTGACCCGATGGAGTTCGGATTACCGCCCAACCTCCTTGAGGTTACCGATGTCTCCCAGTTATTGTCACTGATTGTCGCGAAAAACGCGCTCAAAGATGCGGGTTATTTGGAAGCATCCGAAGCGGTTCTTAACCATACAGGCGTGATTCTCGGTATGGTTGGCATGTCTTCAAAAGTTATTCACCCGCTGCTAAATCGGCTGCAATACCCTGTCTGGGAAAAAGTTCTACAAACCAGTTCCATTCCGGAAAACGAGATTCCGGCTATCGTTGAAAAGATGAAGCTCGCCTATGTGGAATGGAATGAAAACGCGTTCCCTGGGGCAATCGGAAATGTCGTCGCGGGGCGCATTGCTAACCGCTTGGATCTTGGCGGAACGAATTGTATTGTCGATGCAGCCTGCGGGAGTTCGCTGGCAGCGGTAAGCATGGCTGCCTCAGAGCTTGCCTTAGGACGAGCAGAAATGATGATCACTGGTGGCGTCGACACGGATAACTCGATATTGACCTATTTATGCTTCAGCAAGACACCGGCCTTTTCTAAAGGCGGGCATCTACGCGCCTTCAGCGCCGAATCGGATGGCATGCTCACCGGCGAAGGAATTGGCATGTTGGTTCTCAAACGGCTTGAAGATGCGGAGAGGGATAACGACAGAATTTACTCCGTCATCCGCGGCGTGGGTTCTTCTAGTGATGGCCATTTCAAGAGCATCTACGCACCACGCTCAAGCGGTCAGGCCAAGGCTATTCGGCGTGCCTACGAGCAGGCAAATTATGACACGTCAACAGTGCGCCTTATAGAAGCCCACGGTACCGGCACAAATGCTGGTGATCCCGCAGAATTTGGCGGATTGAGGGAAGTCTTTTGTGAAGAGGAATTACCAGGGCAAATTATTGCTCTGGGTAGTATCAAGTCACAAATCGGGCATACGAAAGCGACAGCTGGCGCAGCCAGCTTAATCAAGGCATCTTTAGCACTTCACCAGCAGGTTCTTCCCGCAACAATTAATGTAACCGAACCTCATCCAGCGATGGAGATCGAATCCACGCCATTCTATTTAAATACAGAAACTCGACCATGGTTTGAAGTTCCAAGTGGAAGCCCCCGCCGGGCTGGTGTCAGCTCATTTGGCTTTGGGGGTACCAACTTTCACATTGCTTTGGAAGAATATCAGGGAAACAACGGGAATGTAAAAAGACGGAACCAGGTTCCATATTCTATACTCCTGTTTGAGAAAACTCCGCAAAAGCTGCTGACCGTTTGCCGGGAAATATTTGATAAGCTGCAAATCGCGGATGCGAGAAGCGTTATCAATCAACTTGATAGCGATACATCCACTTCATCAATCCATATCGAAAATTGCCGGGTTGGATTCGTAGCCGAATCGGTTGAGGATGCCCGGGAGAAATTGCAAAAATGCATCAAAATGCTAGATACTGATGATGTGCCGGATAGCTGGTCTCATCCGCAGGGAATTTACTTCCGGAAGGCAGGCATTGAAACAGCCGGAAAAACAGTCGCTCTCTTCCCTGGGCAGGGTTCTCAATATGTAAATATGGGTAGGGAATTAGCTCTTAATTTCCGTAATTTTCGTGAAGTGTTTGAACAAGCGAACAAGATATTTTCTAAAAACGGGAATGGTCTCCTCACAAACATTGTATATCCAATCCCTGTTTTTTCCGATGAAGATAGAAAACAGCAATCACAGCATCTGACTGACACCAGGAATGCTCAGCCAGCTATAGGCACATTTAGTTTAGCGCTTCTTCAGCTTTTAAGTAATGCGGGTTTTCAGGCGGATCATTACGCTGGCCACAGTTTCGGTGAATTGACAGCTCTTTTAGCATCTGGCGTTTACGATCGTGACGTGTTCATCCGTTTGGCGATAGCGCGCGGTGCGGCAATGAGTTCCTCACCTTCTTCTGAGGAAGATTCTGGAACAATGGTCGCGGTTAAGGGTGATGTTGAAAAGCTCCAAGAGATTCTTGAAGGCCAGGATTCAGTCACCATCGCCAATTTCAATTCTCCTTCTCAGGTCGTTCTGGCTGGTTCCACCAAGGCTGTTGGGGCAATGAAAGGAAAACTTGAGGGGTTTGGATTTACCGTTTATCCATTGCAGGTTTCTGCCGCTTTTCACACATCATTTGTTGAACACGCGCAGGAACCGTTCCAGAAAGCTATTCAAAAAGAGACTTTTAGCGAACCAGTAAAGGCAGTATATTCAAACTCCACTGCTAAAAAACATGTGCAGGACCCACAGCATATAGCCAGCAACCTGGCTGAGCATATACTGAATCCTGTTCGCTTTAAAGAGGAAATCGAGAATATTTATCAAGATGGCGGTTCGATTTTTATCGAAATTGGCCCCAAGAAAATCCTCTCCAGCCTGGTCAAAGATATCCTTAAAGATCAGCCCCATGAAACAATAACTTTGAATCCAAATTCTAAGGGCGATAGCGACCTGCAATTCCGCCGGGCGGTTGTCCAGATGCGAGTGTTGGGATTTGAACTGGGCAATGTCGATCCGAGCCGTGATTACCAGACGCCTGTGCCGACTAATCACAGCAAAGTCACTGTTACTTTGAATGGCGGATTATATACGACTCAAAAAACGCGCGGCGCTTTCCAACTGGCACTCAAGGAGCGAACATCCAGGAGTAAGAACAGCGAACAACCCACGCAGGAATCTACGCATGTTCCTTCCCGCGTGGAACCGTCCGCTGGCCAGCAATCTGACAAGCAATCTATAGCATCAATTAAAAAAACAAATGGCAAGGAGCATGCCTCTTTCCCAATTGAGGAATCACAAATGAACACTAACTATACAATTATCGAATCATTATTGGAGCAGTTTCAGGAACATCAAAATGGAGTGCTGAAAGCGCACCAGCTTTTCCTGAAAAATGACAGCGCTTCCAAAGAAATTATTCAGGAAATTACCTCGGCAGAACTCGCGATCCTTTCAAAATTAAATGGAAACTCACACACATCCAGCGATGAACGGACTCTTTCTTTGTTGGAAAAAAGGCTCGTATTCATTAATGAGCAGCAGAATTGGTCATCGAAAGCGCATCAAGATTTTATCCGGTCACAATCAGATTTCACGCAGCAGTATGCTGCTCTGATAAGTGAAGTGGTTGGTTCGAATGGTACGTGGAATGTGGTCTCTTCGGAACAGCAAAGTGCACCTGTTGAAATTAAAAAAGAAGCACTTCCTCAATTCATCGAGGAAGCTGCGATAACGAGCCCTGAAACAATTCAGGTCAGCACTCCTCCGCAAACTCCTGGTGCTGCCGAAGCTCAATACAATACCAATCAATTGGCACAATCTTTCCTTGAGATCGTTAGCGATAAAACAGGATATCCAACAGATATGCTTGAACTCAACATGGATATGGAAGCTGATCTTGGTATCGACTCGATCAAGCGGGTTGAAATTCTTGGTGCTATGCAGGAAGAATACCCTCAGCTGCCGACCATCCTGGCGGAAGATCTGGCTATATTACGCACGCTCGAACAAATAATCTCTGCATTTGATACCACACCGCAAGAAACACCGCAGAAAATCTCCGTACAGGATAAACCACAGGAAATACCTGATGCAAATCCTTCCGCGAAAACCTCTATGGAATCGCCAGCTAATGCTGACCTTCAAGCCGCTTTCCTGGATATCGTCAGCGAAAAAACTGGCTACCCAGCCGATATATTGGAGTTGGAGATGGATATGGAGGCGGACCTGGGAATAGACTCGATTAAACGGGTTGAGATACTTGGCGCCATACAGGAACAGTTCCCTCATCTTCCAACAATCGAGGCGGAAGAATTAGTTACGCTGCGTACACTGGATCAAATTATACAGAAATTTAGCAGCAATTCCGCACCTCTAAAAGTTGAACAAGAGAATTCAAAAACCATATCGGAAATTTATGAACCAAATTCAGAAGAATCACAGATAGAGCTCCATGATGTCAGATTAAAAGCGCTTCCAAAGCCAGATTACCTGAAGTTTGATATACCCAATGACAGTTTAGTCTTGGTCACTGACGATGGGACGGAGAAATCACATCATATGGCAGATTTTTTCACAAAGCAAAACATCAGTGTTGGAATGATCCATTTCAGCGATCCTGGAGATGCTTTGGAAAAGTCATCGAATAATGGAAGGATCCATTATTACATACCACAACCTGATGAAGCCGAAGTGCAAGCATGTATGCAGAAGATTGTCGATGAACACGGGAAGATATCCGCCTTTATCCATCTAAATCCCGCCAGTAATGGAAATGGGAAGAGTCTGCTTGATATTTCAAAGAATAATGCAGATATTCTGAAATCCGTATTTCTTCTGGCGCGTCATTTGGGCAAGCCGCTAGCAAAAGCTGGAGAAAATGGCCGGTCAGCATTCCTGACGGTTACCCGGATGGACGGGCAGCTCGGGTTGAATGGCAGTAAGTCGAACGACCCCATCCCTGGCGGTCTTTCTGGATTAACAAAATCGCTTCGACAAGAATGGCCAAATGTATTCTGCCGCGCGATTGATATTCATCCTGAAATTGAAACGGAAACAGCCTTGAAATTAATTGATGCTGAACTGCATGATCCCGATCTCCATCTTACTGAAGTGGGTTACACCCCGGAAGGTCGCTATACACTCTCTATTGATTAGAGATTTGTTTGAAGAAGAGAACCATTATGGCCGATAATAATTTAGAATTCCTCAACGAAAATTCCATCGTTCTCATCACGGGTGGAGCAAAGGGAATAACATCGCAATGCTCAATCAAGATCGCTGAGACTGCAGGATGCAAATTGATACTGATCGGTCGATCCACCTTATTGAACGCAGAGCCGGAATGGGCTGTTGGAAAAATTAGCGTAGAAGAGCTGCAAGAAAGCGCTTTGCGTGCATTCCAACAATCCGAGGAGAAGGCCACTCCCAATATAATTAAGTCTGAGATAAAGAGAGTTCTTTCGAGCCGAGAGATAAAATCAACACTTCAGAGAATTGAGGATGCGGGTGGTTCAGCAGCTTACATCTCAGTGGATGTAACAGACACTGAATCCCTCCTTCTGAAACTAAATAAAGCAGTTGCGGATTATGGACCGCTGACAGGTATCATTCACGGGGCGGGGAACCTTGCCGATAAACTGATTGAAAATAAGAGCGCCGCGGATTTTGATCTGGTCGTAAACACCAAGATCAACGGACTAAAGAATATCCTGCAGGTGGTTGATTCAAAATCGCTTAAGTTTCTGGTCCTGTTCTCCTCTGTCGCGGGTTTTTTTGGGAACGTTGGTCAAACTGACTATGCCATTGCTAATGAGATTCTCAATAAATCCGCCCACATCATTCAAGAATCGCTCCCGGATTGCCGTGTAATTTCCATTAATTGGGGACCGTGGGATTCTGGTATGGTATCGCCGCAATTAAAGAAGATTTTCAAAGAGAGGAACATTCAGCTAATCACAACCGAATTTGGGGTCAAGACCTTAATAGACGAACTAACCCAAAAGGCTGAAACCAACCCGCAAATTGTTGTAGGAAACCCATTAGACGTGAGTAAAAATTTCGGGGGAGAACAACCTGCCGAGATCACTATTCAGCGCCAAATTGATCATAAAGATAATCCCTTCCTGAATGACCATTGCATAGGCACGCAAGCTGTCCTTCCTGCCACCTGCGCGTCCGCCTGGCTTGCAGATACATGCCTGTCTTTGAATCCTGGTTACACCTTTTTCCGGATGGAAGATTTCAAAATATTGAAGGGGCTCACATTCAATAACGATATCCGCCATTACGATCTGAAATTGAAACCGGTTGTTGGGTCAAATGGAACTAAGAGAATTTATGACGTCCTCGTTACAAGTGAGGGAAAGAAGGACCGGGTAATCTTCCACTACAGCGGACAGGTAATCCTGACCAAGGACTTACCTGATCAACCAGTTCATTTACCCATCAGTCAGATGAGCTTAGATGAATCTTCTTTCAAACCAGGCATTGATTTTTACCAGAATGGAACACTCTTTCATGGTCCTACATTCCAAGGCATCCAGGAGCTGCTTCAAATAAATGAAAACAGAGTGATAACAAGAGTTTCTCTCCCCAAGATGGATGCGCGTGTGCAAGGTCAATTTCCTGTCCGCAGCACCAATCCTTTCATCAACGATGCAGCTGTGCAAAGTTTGCTTGTTTGGACACAGGAATTCTACGATGCGCCGTGCCTGCCATCACGTTTATATCAATGGGATAACTATAAAGTTGTTCCATTCGATGAGCCTGTTTATGTCATCCTGGATGTGACATATCACAATGAAAATGCAGTTGTGGGAGATATCCTGGTACAGGATGAAAATGGGTGCGAGTTTTATAAATTATCTGGCCTTGAAGGAACGGTAAGCAAACATTTAAAAAAATATATTAGCAGGAAGAATCCATAGGCTCTTCCTGCTTTTATGCTGCACTGGTAGCTGCTATGAATGATCATATTCACCAATCACAAAAAGCATACCCAATTACAGGTATGGATGTTTTCACACATCTTTGCCCAAGTTTGGAAGCATTCAATCACTTTCTTGTCTCCGGTAAAGGAAACAAAAAATCCGGAGAAATATGCAATGGGGCTGAGCATCAATTTGAAAATAATGCGGCCCTGTTTCTACATCAGTTGGCTGCCAGTGTAAAAAATGTCTGCTATTACGGTCAAATGGGTAAACCTCTTTCGAACAACGCATCGCTTTCCGTCCTCATCCACAATCCATTTGATAATACTAAAAAGTCGATTTTCAAGGACCTCCCCACATCAAAAATATCAACAATAGCAATAAATGAGCTGGGTTTAGTTCTGGATCACCTTGAAGTATTGGCGGGGCACTTCCCAGATGCAATACATCGCGCAATCTCCCTCATTGAGGAAAAAATCAGCCAGCACGTTGCCCTCATCAGTCCATTCAAATATAGCATGCATAGCCCTGATCAATCAATAAGTATTGGCGTTGGAAGTCTACTTTTTTCCCACAACAGTGCAGTTGAGGATAGATATGCGTCTCTATTGATCGAAAACATACAGGACAATGCTACCGGTGAAAATTGCCAGAATATATTGGATGTCACGAAAACGCATGTAGTGGAATTTTCTAATGAAACATATACGCATTTTCAACATGCGCCCGTAATCAGGTTGATAGGTTCCATATTGGAATTAAACCATAAATCACGCTTTTCGTTACTAGAAAACAGTCCTGGTGATGGAATTTTAGCCAGGGATGTACCTGGTGTACATATTCGTCCCTGGTTTTCCTCCTCATTCGATGCGAATCAGAAACACATTCTTATTCAGCATAATTCCGAAAAAATATCTATCGAGGAAAACCGCAAATTCAATCAATGTTCGCACGAATCCTTTATGAATTTTAGATATTTTCTGCTGCCTGTTCCTATTGATGAGCCCGAAAGCGGAGTCCAAAAAATAAAGGAATTAATCTCAATTATATCTGATAGTGAAAACTTAGAAGAAATCATCAACCAATCTCTGATAATAGTTAGAGAGCAGAGAACTATAAAAAATGTGCTGGTAGTATTGGGAGAGTCCAGGCAGGATTTGAAAAATGAGCTTGAGAGGGCTCAATCCGGTATCATTAAATCATTTGAAAATGGGAAAGATTGGCAAACGCCAAACGGCAGTTATTTCACACCCAACCCCTTGGGACCTGACGAGAAGATTGCCTTCGTTTATCCCGGTGCATTCAGTACATACATTGGAATGGGCAGCGAGATTTTCTACCTCTTCCCCGATTTGTACGAAAAGCTGCAGGCTTTCACAGCAGATCCCGCAACCTCGATCAACGAATCAGTGATCTATCCCGTTAAAACCTCTTCCGATGAAGTAGGTAGACTCCAGGATCATTTAAATAGTAATCCTATCAAGATGATTACTAGTGGTGTTTGTTTTTCATTTCTTTTTACCACAATTCTCCGTGACATTTTTGAGGTTAGGTCTGATTCTGCATTTGGTTACAGTCTGGGTGAAGATAGTATGATGTTTGCCATGGGAGTTTGGAAGCAGGCAGATGCCATGCGTACTTCCCTCGAGGTTTCTCCGATTTTTCATTCAAAGGTCTCGGGGTCTCAGGAAGCAATTCGTCAATTCTGGAAAATGCCCCCTGAAGAAAACAAAAAGAACGGCGCTTCTATCTGGGCAAATTATGTTCTTATGGCATCTCCTGAAAAAGTGAAAAGTGCAATCAGTGATGAAGATCGTGTGTACATCACCCACATTAATACACCCCGCCAGGTTGTGATTGGTGGGGAAAAGGATGCTTGCCGTCGAGTTGCCGACACTGTCAAATGCATGCATTTGCAAGCACCTTATCATCATGCCATTCACTGTGATCCAATCGCTTCCGAATATGATGGATTCGTTCGACTGCATAACTGGCCGGTGGAGAATAGGCACACCATTCCAGTCTATTCCGCAGCGAATTACGCTCCGCTGGAATATGAATCAAAATCAATCGCGCATTCATTTGCAAAGATGCTGACCAACCCTATTGATTTTCCCCGGCTTATTAACCTGGCCTATCAGGATGGGGCGCGTATTTTCATTGAACTGGGCGCTGGCAGTAATTGTTCAAAATGGGTGGGAGCGACACTTAAAGGAAAACCGCATGCGGCCATGTCGATCAATCACAATAATGTCAGTGACCATATTTCCATTCTGCGCCTCCTCGCACGACTGATTAGCCATAAAGTTTCACTCAACCTTGATCCGCTGCGGAGCATTTCACATGACTAACGAGAATAATAAAGCGTCTTCTGATATTCACAGGCAAGCTATTGATAATCAGACTATTCTTCAATCCGTCAATAAGGATAACTACATCTTTAGAATTCTCTCGGTCCTGAACGAGAATATTTCCCGCTCAAATTCCCTTCACCATGAGTTTCTCAAAGGGCAAAGTCTGACGATTCACACCATGTCTCCTGAAATCAGGTTACGCGAGGTTCCAAGCCAATCTAAATCAATTCAAAAGCCTTTCATCTCTAAAGCCCAGCTGCGTGAATTTGGAACTGGGTCAATCGCTAAATGTTTCGGGCCTGATTTTGCGATTCTCGATCAACGCAGGTCACCCAGAATTCCAAATGGCGACCTATTAATGATCGACAGGATTATCTCCATCGCCGGAGAACGCAAGGTTCTAAAACCACCGGCGTCTATTGTTTCTGAATTTGACGTGCCGAGTAATGCCTGGTTCCTCCAGGAAAATGAATATAATGGTTTACCCTTGTCGATTCTTATGGAAATCGCCCTCCAGCCATGCGGAATCCTTTCCGCCTATCTAGGGACATCTTTGGAGTTGCCAGCCGAAAACAACCGCTTTCGCAATCTGGATGGGAAGATCACCTTCCGGGGTTGCCCGGATTTATCCGGCAGGACGATAACCAACCACGTAGCTCTCCTGAATTCTTTTTCCAGCGGCGGAATGCACATCCAAAAATACACCTTTGAATTATCTGTAGATGCATCAGTGTTTTTAGCTGGTGAATCCTCGTTTGGTTATTTCAGCCAGGAAGCCATGGAACAGCAGACCGGTCTTGGTTATCAGGAAAATCCAAACCTGGCATCGGAAGCAAGAACCGTAAAAACTCATCAGGATCAAATCAGGGAAGGTGCCGTTACTTTACAAACAAATTCTCTGCAAAGTAAACATCTATGTTTAGTCGATTCGGTCCGTTTTTATGAAAACACTGGGAGATATTCAAAAGGGATCGTCCGCGGTGAAAAACGGCTCAGTGGAAATGAATGGTTTTACGACAATCATTTTTTCCAGGACCCGGTCATGCCCGGCTCATTAGGCCTGGAGGCAGTTATGCAAGGATTGTGGGCATTTGCCAGGTATCAACGTTATGATGTGAAATTCTCAAATCCAGTATTGGATTTTACGGGAAATGATCCATTTGTATGGAAATATCGGGGGCAGGTCATTCCTTCTAACCATTTGATCAGTTATCAAATTCATCTGAAAGAAGTACAAGTATTTGATTCGATGATTTTTATGTCTGCTGATGCCGATTTTCAGGTAGATGGCACCAGGATCTACGCGTTTAATAATATAGCTCTTGCAGTAAGAGAAGGATGAATATGGAAACTGTTCTTGATAAGAATATTGTAATCGGTGCGAACACCTCCGTTAGCAGCTTTTCATGGGAAGGTGACCCTGCTGCTTTAGTTTTTGACCTGCAGGGTATCAGAAATTATCTGCATGATTATAAAACACCCATTATCGCTGTCCGAGAAAAGGATGGAATCGGTGTTACCAATTTAGGAAATTTATCAACATCCGCGGTGAAAAAAGGAAATGTGGTTGCTTGGCTGCCGCCCATTTCCGTCTCTCAATTAGGTGACCCTTCTTTTTGTGAAACGTATGGAGTAAAAGCCGCTTATTATGCGGGCGGAATGGCAAATGCTATCGCGTCGGAAGAGTTGGTTGTATCTCTTGGGAGATCAGGCCTAATGGGTTCTTTTGGCAGCGGCGGTCTTTCATTGCACCGATTGGTATCCGCGATAAAAACGATCCAGGCGGAATTACAGGTTGCTCCATACATGTTTAATTTACTCCATAATCCATTTGAACCCAAGATAGAACAGCGTACGGTTGAATTATTTCTGGAAAATGGCGTGCGTGTTGTCGAAGCCGCTGCCTATATCCAACTCACTCCCGCAGTAATTCAATTCCGGGCAGCGGGTCTAACAAAAGATGAAACCGGTAACATTCAGATTAATAATCATATCATCGCGAAGATTTCCCGCAAAGAAGTCGCGCAGCTCTTCTTGAGTCCCGCTCCAGAAAAGATTCTGCAGAAATTAGTTGCTGCCGGGAAAATTACCCGCGAACAGGCCAATTTAGCTGGCAATGTCCCATTGGCAGACGATATCACTGTGGAAGCAGATTCTGGTGGTCACACCGATAATCAGCCGCTTGTATCCTTGCTTCCCAGCATTATCGCTCTGCGTGACAAACTTCAGGAGCAGTATCAATTTAGAGACCCGGTCCGAATAGGTGCCGCTGGAGGCATAAGCACACCCGAGTCTGTTCTGGGAGCATACATGATGGGTGCTGCCTTTGTTGTTACCGGCTCAATCAACCAGTCTTGTGTTGAATCGGGTGCGTGTGAGCATACCCGTAAATTACTGTCTCAGGCTGCGATGGCCGATGTGTCAATGGCCCCTTCCGCTGATATGTTTGAACTGGGTGCAAGAGTTCAAGTCCTCAAAAAAGGCAGTTTCTTTCCCATGCGGGCGCAAAAACTGTATGACCTCTATACCACTTTCAATAGAATTGAGGAGATTCCTATCACTGTTCGCGAAGACCTGGAAAACAAAGTATTCGATCGAAAAATAGAAGATATTTGGCAGGATACTGTTGACTTCTTTGAACAGCGCAACCCCGGCCAAATTGCTAAAGCAGCCCAAAACCCAAAAAAGAAAATGGCTCTCATATTCCGCTGGTATCTTGGGATGGCCTCCCGCTGGTCGCGTGATGGGGTGGAAGAAAGAAAAATGGACTACCAGATTTGGTGCGGCCCTTCTATGGGGGCTTTTAATGAATGGGTACAGGGAACGTATTTGGAAGATCACACCAATCGTCATGTGGATGATATCGCCTGGCAGCTCCTCAAGGGATGCATGTATCGCTCTCGTATCCAGGGATTGAAATTACAGGGGCTCTCTTTCCCATCAAAATTGGAAACATATTACCCGCAGCTGAAGGAGTCATTATGGAAATGATAACCAAAGCAAATTTCTCTAATAAGAGCAAATCTATTTCGTATCCATTTAACTGGGAAATCCCTCCCAATCGAGTTTCCATCAAGCCCGGCGATGTTCACATCTGGAAAGTAGACCTGAAGGTTATTGCGTCTCATCAGGATACCGGCAAAATCCTCAGCACTGATGAACAGGAAAGGGCAGCCAGGATAGTTGACCCATTGAGGCGGGGGAGGTTCCGTTCTGCTCGGTTCGCATTAAGGAATATCCTGTCCTTATATGAATACTTATCTCCTGAAGCGATTGAACTTTCTTATGGAAAATATGGGAAACCTTTCATTAAACAGAAAGCCTTGAAATGTTCAATTTCATTCAATATCACACACTCAACCAATCTTATGTTAGTAGCACTTTCAAATTCCTGTCAGGTTGGGATTGACCTTGAAAAAGAACATTCCCTTACCACAAAGGAATGGATTATTAAGCAGTATTTTTCTCAAAAAGATGATTACTTCTTCAGGCATCTCCCTGGGGAGGAGAGGTTATCCGCTTTCCTCCTTTTGTGGACGTTAAAGGAAGCACATGCCAAAGCGTTAGGATCTGGCTTTGCCGCAGCTCCCGACTTAGATTTTTCCGAACGAGATCATCACCGCGAATTGCGTTTAAACCAGATGATCATCTACCCTAAAGAAAATTTTTGGTTTTTATGCTTCTCGCCGTATAAGGGATTCATCGCATCCGCGGCTGTCCTCACCAATGTTAACCCAGTTCCACGATTTTACACTTATAAATATGATTCTGAAACTTGATAGGTTTTTCCAGTTTTTCTTGGATAAAATCGCAAACCGTGCTGGCAGGTTTCGGGTTAATGATAAAGAAAGAAAAATGGTGTTTTGGTAAATAACATGGACAATCAAAAAAGCGATATACAAAGTCTTAAATCAATGCGGCAAAATGCCCGCATGGGTGGCGGGGAAAAGCGTCAGGCGGCGCAGCATACAAAAGGTAAGTTCACCGCCCGGGAGCGGATAGAAAAGCTGTTGGATGATGGCACTTTCCGCGAAGTTGGTATGTTCCGCACGCACCGCTCCACACGGTTTGGTATGGAAAAATCACACCCGCCAACCGATGGCGTTGTGACTGGATGGGGAAAAATAGATGGGCGTGTTGTATATATTTACGCTCAGGATTTTACCGTCATGGGTGGTTCACTCGGTGAGAACCATGGATTGAAAATCGCAAAGATCATGGACCTTGCAACCGAAAATGGGGCACCTTTGATTGGTCTCAACGATTCCGGCGGTGCTCGTATTCAAGAGGGTGTCAATTCCCTGGCTGCCTGCGGCGAGATTTTCCTTCGTAATACGCGCGCTTCTGGCATTGTCCCACAGATAACCGCGATCCTTGGACCGTGTGCTGGTGCGGCTGTCTATTCTCCAGCGCTTACCGACTTCATTTTCATCGTAAAAAACACAGCAAATATGTTCATTACGGGGCCGGATGTTGTCAGGGCGGTTACTCATGAGGATGTTGATTTTGAAACTTTAGGCGGTGCGCCGGTGCATATCACAAAGAGCGGAGTAGCGCATTTCATCGCTGATGATGAGGATGCGGTTTTCGAGCATATCCGCTGGTTGCTATCTTATCTCCCATCCAATAATCTCAGCCCGCCCCCGTACATACCACCGTCGGATGACGCTCGCCGAGAAACTGATGCATTGGAAAAGATTGTCCCGGCAGAACCGCAAAAACCATATGACATGCGTGAAGCGATACGGGAGATCGTTGATGATGGCGAATTCATAGAAGTGCAAGAAAGCTATGCCCAGAACATTATTATTGGCCTTGCACGCATGGACGGTCATCCCATCGGGATAGTCGCAAACCAGCCCCTGGTGCTCGCGGGTGTTCTTGATATAAATTCATCCGACAAAGCGGCACGGTTCATCCGCTTCTGTGACGCGTTCCACATACCTCTCCTGACCCTTGTTGATACACCCGGATTTCTCCCCGGTGTCGACCAGGAGCACAGCGGCATCATTCGCCACGGAGCAAAGATGATTTTCGCCTATGCCGAAGCGACGGTTCCCAAGGTTTCCCTTATCCTGCGCAAGGCGTACGGCGGGGCATATATCGTAATGAGTTCAAAACACCTGGGCGGGGATATCAATTTCGCCTGGCCAAATGTAGAAGTCGCCGTCATGGGTCCAGAAGGTGCTGTCAACATTATCTATCGCAGGCAATTGGCTGCTGCGGAAAAACCTGACGAACTGCGTACACAGCTAACAAATCAATACCGGATGGAAACAGCCAATCCTTACATTGCTGCTTCTAACGGGTATTTAGATGACATTATTCTTCCTGCCGAAACCAGACCTCGCATCATTGATGCCCTGGATACGCTGAAGAATAAACGCCAAAAAACTCCTGCTCGTAAGCATGGAAATATTCCACTCTAGAAAGGAATTTCGATGAAAATTTTAATTGCAAATCGTGGTGAGATCGCTGTTCGCATCGTTCATGCGTGCCGTGATTTGGGCTTTCAAAGTGTTGCTGTGTATTCCGCGGGCGATCGTGAAGCACTCCATACACGTTATGCCGACGAAGCAGTATATATCGGCCCGACTCCCGCTTCAGAATCTTATTTATCAATCGACGCCATTCTTTCCGCAGCACGGAAATCTGGCGCAGACGCAATCCATCCTGGTTATGGTTTCTTGTCTGAGAATCCTATTTTTGCTGAGCGGGTTGAAAAAGCCGGGTTTATATTTATTGGTCCAGACCCCACTACTATCGCGCTCACCGGAGATAAGGTCGCGGCCAGGAGGATCGCGCGTGAAGCTGGCGTTCCCATTCTGCCAGGTTGCGAATTTCACGCAGCAGACAAGCAGGTATTTGAGACAATTAAAGCCGAAATCGGTTATCCCGTCTTAGTAAAAGCAGTTTCCGGTGGTGGTGGGCGCGGGATTCGTATTGCCCAAACCAGCGATGAGCTGAAAAGTATGGCATCTTCTGCCAGCCAGGAAGCCAAACTCGCCTTCGGGGATGACCAAGTTTATTTAGAGAAATTCATTCGTCCCGCCCGCCATATCGAAATACAGATATTGGGTGATGGAAAAGGAACTGTGCTCATCCTTGGCGAAAGGGAATGTTCAATTCAGCGGCGCCACCAGAAACTCATTGAAGAGTCACCCGCGCCTGGCTTAGACAACACAACCCGAGATCTTTTATATGAGGCTGCCCGTAAAGTCGGCCTGGCGCTCAACTATCGCAGTCTCGGAACAGTCGAATTCTTGATGGATGAGAATCACGATTTCTACTTCATCGAAGTTAATCCCCGAATTCAGGTTGAGCATCCCATCACAGAAATGGTTACCGGCATCGACCTGGTCAACACGCAGCTTCTCCTCGTGGCGAGTGAATGTCTAACCCTGCGACAGGATCAAATCAATTTACGCGGAGTTGCGATTGAAGCCCGGGTCATTGCGGAGGATCCAGAGCAGTCATTCATGCCCACCTCCGGACAGATTACATATCTCAGCGAACCTAGTGGATCCGGTATCCGTGTGGATTCTGCCCTCTACCAGGGCATGTGGGTATCAACGGACTACGATTCACTTATCGCGAAATTGATTGTCTGGGGAGAAGATCGTTCTACAGCTATTCGACGCATGATCAGCGCAATAGATGATTTCCAGATCGTGGGGGTGACAACGGATCTGGGTTATTTACGGGAAGTGGTGCGCAGCGAAGCCTTCCTTTCTTCACAGGTGGACACGATGTATCTTGAATCGTTCCAGCCCAGCGTACCATTGGACCTGGAAATTCTGGAAAAAGAAACCGCTGTGGCGGCAACACTGTTTATTCACAAAATGAGAAAGAAAAAGATTCAGCAGGGGATACAGTCAGCAAACCGATGGCAGGGTATTGCCTGGAGGGAACAGATGGCAGGCAATTTCTAATCCCATCATGGAAAAATACATAGTATATATTCGCGACAAAGAATATCTCATCGAGATTGACGGTGAGAAAATATATATCGATGGTGAACCATACCATGCAGGTATTCATTTTTTAAATGAGGATGGCTTGTTCATGGTCGAAAAGGATGAAGGAAAGCGGGAATTCCACATAAAGTCCCAGGATGATGGTTCCTACCAGGTCACAACACGGGGATTACAGGTTGACGCGATTATTGAGCCGGAAAAAGGCACCCGCAAAAAGAGGGTTGAAAAAGATAATACAGGAAACATCACCGCTCCCATTCCAGGTGTGGTAATGGATATTAAAATTGCCGTTGGGGACACAGTTCCACAAGACCAGGTGCTTGTTGTCCTTGAATCTATGAAAATGCTGATGGAATTTCGTGCGCCGTTCAAAGGTCTTGTCGAGAAGATCGCAATTGCCAAAGGTCAAAAGCTGGATAAAGGGGATGAGATGGTAGATAAAAAAGAGTAGTGACACACCAGACCGGGAATTTGCCAGTGGGTAATCATAGGAATCCTGTGATATAAGTTTGATATTTAAATAGGAACATAACGCACCAGGAAATCGAACCTGCGACCGTAGTAGTCCCCGGAGGGGAAACATACTAGTATAAAGAATAAAAGAGGTATCCTCCCTATACAGAATCTAATCAAATTC
>CAZBCD010000024.1:0-16482 GCA_964490205.1 uncultured Pelolinea sp.
TACTTCCAGATACTATCACTGTATCTGGATCAGTTTTTGGGGGTCAGGTCACTGCTCTGCTATGCCAAAATTAAAAAAACGCTTCGGGAAATCTCTTTTTAAATTCGGCCATGCGCACACTACCAGCAAGGTCGGCAGTGACCGCAACAACACGCTGGTCCTTTTCGGCAAGTTCAACCAGCACTTCCCCGAACACGTCACGGTTTGATTTTCCAATGAACTGTGATTTTTTGGTTTCATTTTCCATAAAGATTTTAGATCCTCTTTGAGATGTTTATACGTTTTTTTCTAAATCAGCCAGCGCGTGCTCTGCGTCTTCTGAAGTAAGATGTGCAAAGTGTGAGGAGACTTTTCCTTCGAGGAAGGAAACCCCTTTCCCTTTAATAGTATTTGCAAGAATCAGCTTAGGCTTACCCGTATCGTGAACACAATTAAAAGCATCTAAAAGTTGTCCCACATCATTTCCATCCACTTCAACCAACTGCCAACCAAAATCACGGATCTTATCCGTAAGCGGCTCAAGAGACATCACCTCTTCGGTTGGTCCGTCTATGCAATACTTGTTTCTGTCAATAACAGCAGTGAGGTTATCTAACTTATAGTGTGCGCCGCTCATCAGAGCTTCCCAATTGCTGCCCTCCATCATTTCACCGTCGCCAATGATGCAGTACACTTCCCACTTCGCTTGGTCTAATTTCCCACCGAGCGCGGTTCCCACAGCAATAGGCAGGCCATGACCAAGCGATCCGGAGCTAATCTCTACGCCCGGCATACGGTGCTTATCTACGTGCATACTGAGCATAGCGTTCAGTTTGTCAAAATTTTTCAGCTCTTCCAGCGGAAAGAATCCTCTATGTGCCATAGCAGCTGAAAACCCTACATTACCGTGTCCCTTGCTAAGAATGATGCGATCGCGATCATCCCATTTTGGGTTATCGGGGTCAATTTTTGCTACGGAAAAGAAGAGTACTGAATACACTTCCGCAAGAGACAAGCTTCCACCAATATGCACACCTTCTGCGCAATCACGTGCTGTTTGAATTACATCTCGCCGAATTTCATTGGCAATGTATTCTAGGTTTTTCACATCGTCACCACTCATTTTTTCTCCAATAAAATAAAATTAGCCTGTTACTTCAGGGATAGCCTGTGGTTGCTGATACTTGCCCGTATTAGGATTAATTATTTTTTCAGCTATTTTGAAAGGTTTTTCGTTCTAAATATCCAATTCTTATACGAGTTTAACATATATGATAATATAGGGCAAACATCCAGTCTGGTGATCAACTAAAAACCAAAAAATCGAATTCTTTGACAGAAAAAAATCATCTGCTAAGGAATGGTACAAAATTTGGGTGCCTGACAACACACCCTCATATTTCTTTGGAAATGCATCCACCACTTGTTAGCCAGGGGTGACATTTTCAAATGTGCGTTGCATGATTGAAAAATTGACGGTGCTTTGATTATGTGCTATATTATCCTGTACACCTGTCTAAACAGGTTTATAGAGATATTTTGAATATAGAATATTAGGGTGAATAAATAATGGAACAAGTAAACCTATCTGGAAAAACAGCCCTGGTCACAGGTGCTGGGCGCGGAATAGGACGCGCGATCGCACGGTCACTTGCGCATCATGGGGTTACTGTAATCGCAGCCGCGCGCACAGAATCCCAGGTCAAAGCAGTCGCTGATGAGATCAACCAATCCGGCGGCACTGCATATTCCTACCCTTTTGACCTTGCTAACGAAACCGAAATCCTTGCATTATTCGCGTTTCTCGAGAAGAAAGCCGACAAATTGAATATTCTTGTCAACAATGCGGGTATTGGATTATTCGGTCAAATGCACGAATTCCCCACAGAAGACCTGCAGACACTTCTGGATGTGAACATACGCGGTACCTATTTATGCTGCCGTGAAGGGTTACAACGTATGATTCCCAATAAAAGCGGATACATTATCAACATTTCCAGCGTAGTCGGTTTTAGGGGATATCCCAACCAGAGTGCTTATACAGCCAGTAAGCACGCGGTTGCTGGCATGACAAAGTCACTTGCGGTAGAAGCACAACCCTATAACATCCGTGCTAGTTTGATCCACCCGGGTGGCGTGGACACCGATCTGGTACACAATGCCCGCCCAGATCTCGATCCCGCTATTCTGATTCAACCGGAAGATATCGCTCACACAGTCATGTACTTATTGAGTTTATCAGAACGATGCGCAGTGGATGAAATCTATATCCGCCGGCGTGGCAGTAAACCTTTTTAACAATAATTCATTTATAAGGAGATTTTGACTAATGGCAAAAAAGAAAAACGTATCCACCATCGAACGTGTATCCGCATTGATCGAGGAGCAAGCGCTTTCAAAAGAAGAATTGATGGGGTATCTGCGTCAGACCATGGAGATCCGCGCGTTTGAGAATAACATTTTCAACTTACTGGGACGTGCTGTCCTGAAAGGCGCATCGCATCTGTATGCCGGCGAGGAAGCCGTAGCGGTAGGTGCAATTGGTGCTCTGCAGGATGATGACCTCATCACCAGCACACACCGCGGTCATGGGCACGGCCACGCACACGGCGATAATGCCGCCAAGACAACAGGCGACAAGCAAACGCATTTCAATAAGATGATGGCTGAAGTGTTGGGAAAGTCCGGTGGTTACTGCAAGGGCAAGGGCGGTTCTATGCATATTGCGGATGTGGCTCACGGAAACCTGGGCGCAACCGGTATTGTTGGTGGAAACATCCCCGTCGCGGTTGGGGCAGCATTGGCACAAAAGCTAATGGACACCGATAAAGTCGTTCTGTGTTTCTTCGGCGATGGCGCCTGCAACACTGGCAATTTCCATGAATCCCTTAATATGGCCAGTATTTGGAAACTACCGGTCGTATTCGTGGTTGAGAATAACATGTACGCCATGTCTACTCCCTGGAAAAAATCAAGCGTGCTTCCTGACGCGGCGGACCGTGCCAGTGCATACGGCATCCCCGGGAAGGTTGTTGATGGTATGGACGTACTGGATGTGCGTGGTGTGGTTGTGAAAGCAGTGGAATGTGCCCGCAATGGTGAAGGACCCAGCTTGATCGAAGCTAAAACCTACCGCTATCACGGTCACAGTCATTCCGATCCACGCGCATACCGTACGAAAGAAGAAGAAAAAGAGTGGAAGGCCCGCGACCCGATCAAGGTGCTCAAGGAGAGCATGAAATCAGTCGGGATGCTTTCTGATGATGAATTTAACAGCCTAAACAAGTTTGCGAAAGCAAAATTAATAACCGCCATGGACTTCAGCGAGCAGTCCCCGCCGGTAGATCCTGATGAGCTAGAAACAGACGTGTTTGCTCCATTCCACTTCACAGTCAAAGATATTAAAGCTGAAGCCAACTTGCGAGAACAGGTACGCACAGATAGCAGCATGCGTGAGATAACCTATGCGGAAGCAATCCAGGAAGCGCTGCGTGAAGAAATGATCAAGGATAAGTGCGTTTTCCTGATGGGTGAAGACGTAGGTTTATATGGCGGCGCGTACGGCGCCAGCCGCGGTTTGTTCGATGAGTTTGGCGAGTGGCGTGTGATCGACACCCCAATTTCCGAGGCGACCATCGGTGGCGCGGCAGTCGGAGCAGCCATGGCAGGCATGCGCCCAGTGGCAGAGATCATGTACGTAGATTTCACACCGCTGGTAATAGATCAGGTAGCCAACCAGGGTGCAAAGAATCGCTATATGTTTGGTGGGAAGACCAGCGTACCGATGGTGATCCGCACTGAGGGCGGCGCAGGGCGCGCTATCGCAGCGCACCACTCACAATCGCTGGAATCACTGTGGACCCATTTTCCCGGCATCTATGTGGTCATGCCCGCCACTCCTTACGATGTGAAAGGGCTCCTCAAAGCGGCTATCCATGATGATAATCCCATCATGTTCATCGAACATAAGATGCTCTACAAAACCAAGGGACGCGTGCCAGAAGGCGATTATATGATCCCATTGGGTGTCGCGGATATTAAACGCGCCGGAAAAGATGTAACCCTCGTAACGTATTCACGCCAAGTACTGAACGCGCTGGAAGCAGCCAAGATTCTCGCAGGTGAAGGCATTGATGTGGAGGTAGTGGACCTGCGCAGTCTCAAGCCGCTTGATACGCAAGCGATCATCAAATCCGTGCAGAAAACGGGGCGCTTTGTGGGTGTAACGGAAGCATATGAGAACTCAAGTTTCATCAACGAAGTGATGGCAGTCGTCAACGATCAAGCATTTGACTGGTTGGACGCGCCTATGGTGCGTGTGGCAGCTGCAAATGTACCTGTTCCACGGGCTGAGATTCTCGAAGATCTGGCAATCCCCAATGTTCAACGCATTGTTGATGCATGCAGGAAGGTGGTCAGCTGATGGCTGAAGAACTTTTCATTCCAAAATTAGGCCAGACAGTTGAAGAGGTTACGATCATCAACTGGCATGTCAAGGACGGCGACCAGGTCGAGCAGGGGCAGGAAGTGCTTGAGGTGGAAACCGACAAGGCGGTTTTTGATGTGGAAGCAACCGATGATGGATATATCCATATCGGACCTTATGAAGTCGGCGATTCAGTACCTGTGTTAACAGTGGTCGCTGTGATCGGTGAGGTAGACGATCAATTTAAAGTGAAACAATCGACTGTTGTGAAAACCCAGGACGCAACTGCAGTAAATAAACCAGCAGTCAAGAGCTCTAAAAAGAAATTTGATGCCAAACCAGTATCCATTAGTAATGAGAAAGTCTTCGCTTCACCGCGCGCACATAAGCTCGCGGAAGAGAAGCATGTCAATCTCGCAGCAGTAACACCTACCGGTGGCGGCGGTAGGCGCGTGCGGGAGCAGGACGTAGCAGTACATCTTTCCCGGGAGGTGAAAGCCACTCCGATCGCAAAGCGTTTGGCTGAGGATGCAGAACTTGATCTTCGCTCTGTACCAGCCAGCGGAACACGCGGCGAGATCACCCGATCAGACGTTGAGAGAGTACTCACAGCGAGAACCGCAACAGCTGCTTCGGTACCTGCGATCCCAATTCCCGAGATGGAAGTAGCAGAACGCCTACCGCTGAAGGGTGTGCGGGGAGTGATCGCAGAGCGTATGGCTGCCAGCGCACATACCACCGCACGAGTAACGCTGCTGATGGATGTGGACGCGACGAAACTAACCGCACTGCGCGAAAAGCTGAAGTTGGAAAAGGGTGCAGAGTGGGGATTTAAACCGGGATATAACGACCTGCTCGCCAAAGCCAGCGCTTGCGCGCTGAGGCGCTTTCCATATATGAACGCGCGTTTGAACGGGGACATGATCGAGCAGCTGGCGCAAGTTAACATTGGCATAGCGGTGGACGCCGAACGCGGTCTGTATGTGCCCGTGATTCGCGATGTGGACCAGAAGGATCTGCGTACGATCGGGCTCGAATTTCGTCAGCGTGTGGAAGAGGTGCGCAGCGGGAAGATCTCCCCAGAGAACCTATCAGGCGGGACATTCACGATCACCAACCTGGGTATGTACGATGTGGATGGATTCACGCCAGTTATCAACCTGCCGGAAGCGGCTATCCTTGGAGTGGGACGTATCGCCCCTCGGGCGGTTGTTGTGAACGGCGAAATCTCTGTACGTCAGATGATGGTACTATCGCTTGCCTTTGACCACCGTCTGGTGGACGGAGCCCCGGCGGCGCAGTTCCTGCAGTACCTCAAGGACTTGATAGAAACGCCGAATGAGGTAACACTTACCAAATAGAACCAGAGGGCGGTTGAAACTCCCGCCCTTTTTCATTTCTACTAAGCAGACAGAGTAGTAAGGGGAGAAAGAGGGGGGATAAGAGATTTAAAAAATGTAACAAAATGTGACAGTTTTCAAAATATTTAGGAGATTTATGGGGGACTGGAGGGGATTTTTTGGGGATAGTGAAAAAGTGATGAGGGTAAGTTATTACAAATATGGATGTGATCCGGGTGTGGCTGCAGTTGTATCACCGCGCGGGGTATGAGAGCAAACCGCTGGAGTATATGTTTGAGTGTGAATGAGGGGAAAGATCACCGCACCTGCTTCACAGGTTCGCGACACTCCAAGGGTATGCTGCGCGATAACAGATGGTTCTTTAGAGTTTATAACCCCCAGAAGAGAACCATGCCGACCAGCAGCATGACGAAAGTAAGAAGGAAGAACCGCCATCCGATCTTGAGAAAATCGCTGAATTTATATCCGCCTGGTGCCATCATAAGCAAATTGACCGGGTGAGCCATTGGGGTAAGGAAGGAATTTGAACAACCAATAGCCACCGCGACGGCTACTGCCTGCGGGTTCACGCCATACTGGATAGCGGCACTGATCGCGATCGGTCCAGTTACCATCATTTCAAACTGGCCACCCATTATCTGAGAAAGGATGGAGGCAACCAGAAATCCACCACCGGCCAGCCCAAGCGGTCCGAACGACTCCGCAAGGCGAGCCATGACGGAACCGGCGCTCGCTGCCAGGCCGCTTTCAACAAGAGCCAAACTGAAGCTGTACATACCGCCGACGACAAAGATGACCTGCCATTCGATCGCTTGATACGCTTCCTGCATGGGAATCGTTCCACTGAAGATCGCCAGCAGGGCGGCAACCAGCACCGCGATATACACAGGGACACCGAGAACCGCAGCCATAACAGCTGCCAGAAGCAACCCCAGGCTGCAGACGGTTTCTTTCAATTTTAGCGGTTGGTCAGATGGGCTGGGTTCCAATAGAATGAAATCGCGGTTAGATTGCAACACATCTCTCCGCGCAGATTCTCCTACAACGAGGAGTGAATCGCCCACAGCCAGGCGCTGTGAGCCAACATCCGTCCGGTAGTTGCTGCTGCCCCGCTGGAGCGCAATCACAGACCAGCCGTAGCGTTTACGAAAATCGAGATCTTTGAGGGTTTTTCCAACAGCGTCTGAGCGCGGCATAACGAGAAGCTCAAAGATGACGAGACCGCGTTTACTGAGGGTGTCTTCCTGTTCATCGGGTTGGATGCGTACGCCCTGGCCTGCAAACTCCTGAACGCGCTCTTCACGGCCGATGACCAACAGCTGGTTACCGGGTTTGACCCGCAGATCCGGGTTGGGAAATATGAGGCTGTGCTTCCCATTCCGAATGGCAGCCAGAACGAGTCCATAATTCTCACCGAGCCCGATTTCACGCAGGGTTCGGCCGCAGAGGGGGGATTGTTTTTGGACGGTTATTTTCCATGTGCGTTCGTAAAGATCATATAAATGCTCCAGTTCGCTGCCAGTTGGCCTTCTTCCGCGAACCACGTCGGCTTGCTCCCGTTCTGGTAGAAAGCGATCTCCAAAAAAGGTCATGAAGAGGATGCCTGAAATCGCAATCAGCCCGCCGGTTGGCAAAAAGGAAAGCACATTAAGCGGTTCCTGGGGAGAGGAGGCACTTTGAAGGAGTGAGCTGGCAAGGATGTTCGCAGTCGCAAAATAAGTGGCCATACCCCCAAGCAAACTTCCATAGGAGACTGGGATAAGCAGCTTGCCGGGGTTGATTCCCGTCCGGCGGCAGACATCTATGACACTGGGGATGAGCAGCGCGCCAGCGGCAACATCATTCATAAAGAGCGATAAGAGCGCGGCTGTTCCGGAGAAGAGGAATATGAGTCGGTTCACAGAGCTTCCGCCGATTTTAAGGATCTGGCGGCTTATCCAGCGGGCAAATCCGCTCTTTTCCAACGCAGCTGTCAGAATAAAGATGCTGACCAAGATCACAACCGCATCCTCGCTGAAGCCGGAAAGCGCGTGCAGCGCCAAATCTGGCTGGCCAGCAGGTCCAAAAACCGCAAATCCCGCATACTGCAGCAGTGCTAAGAGAACGGTGATGGTGAGTGCGGCCACATCCATGCGCATGCGACCAAATATTACAGCGAGCAAAGGAAAGCTTAATACAGCGAGGATGATGTACTGTGAAAGAGTCATGTGATTAAAACTTTTATTTGTTTGTGGCTGGTAGTTAACGCCAATATCTTACCACAAGTGACTAAGGGGTGAAGATCGGCGATCATGATGGGGGGAGGGGAGGTACCTGCACCCCAGCGTATCCGGTAATGGTTCTAAATGTTCGGAAGATCGCCACGATAAAGAAAAAGACCTTACAACTCTTCACAGTAGAATTGTAAGCCCCGCTTTGTGGAATTCCCGATACCCCAAGGGTATGCTTCGCTATTCCAGAACTATTAGGGGAGATGATTGCAGTCCGAGATCCTTCAGTTTCCGACCTCAGGATTAGACATGTCAGGAGATTTTTTTAGAGTATTCGTTAAGGTGGATAGCTACCTGCATGCCAGCACTTTCGTAGAGCTTGTTAGCGGTTTCATTCTCGCTTTCGACGGCAAGACCGACCTTGGGAAAACCGCGCGCTTTAAAGGCACGGAAGGCATACTGGAGGAGCATGCGCCCAAGACCAGCACCGCGGCGGTCGGCGCGGACAGCAAGCTGGCGCACCCAACCAAGGTCGGGGTATTCAAAACAGAGCGCACATCCGATGAGTTCATTTTCTGCTTCTAAAATGAACCACAGATCGGAGATGAAGCGATCAGAGTACATCATGTAAGACTTCCATTCATCGAAGGGCTGCGCAACACGCCCGGGCTTGTCGAAGGCATCCTGGATTAGGGTATGCAAGACGCGATCATCCACACCGGGGTTAACCGTGCGCAGGATCACGCCATTCGGCCAATCAGGCGCGGGAAGATCATCAGTAAGATCACGGTGCAAGTTGAAGATGTGTTTAGAGACCGCATAGCCGGCACGGGCCAGTACCTGCTTCTGATGCTCGCCTGAATCGGAGATGTAGCAAATGAGGGTACCCTTTTCGGGATGATCCGCTTCTCGGAGGAGGAAACGGGCGCGCCCTTCGCAGAGAACAGTGAGACTGAGGAAGAGGTCGCTATCTTCCGTTCCGGGGGCGTCATAAACTGCGACAATCATCCCCGTGGAACAGGGGAGAACAGCACAGTAACCCTGAAGAACGTTATGTTTATCAATAGCAAGCCAGGCATCCTGCGAGAGATCAATATGCTCCCAGTCGCCGCGCAGATCGGTGAGGTCAGAATCGGGGAAACCAACATCACGCTCATCACAACGGATCATGAGAGCGAGGACATCCTGGATATCCTCTTCGGTCGGGCGGCGGAGATAATAGTGTTCCAGCATAGGGGCACTCCTAATGATAAGGGATGAGTTCGATTGACCGGAGGAGGTGCTCAATATCCTCTTTGCGACAATCAGCAGTGGCGGGGGTCATGATGACCGCGCCTGCTGCAGCAGTGCCCAGGCGGATACCTTCCTCAAGGGGGAGGCGGTTGGCAAGAGCATAGGCAATGCCAGCCAGGACGCCATCTCCGGCACCGGCAGTGCTTTCGATCACCTCGACTTCGGGTGCGGGGATACGGTAGGCATTATCTTTTAAAACTGCAAGGGCGCCCTCGGCTTCGAGGGTAACGATTACCTGTGTGCTGTATTCATCGAGGACAGCGCGAGCAGCTCGATAAGTATCTTCGATGGTGAAAATGTCCTGCCCCACCACACCAGAAAGCTCAGTGCGGTTGGTTTTGATGACATCGGGACCAGCCGTGAGGGCGTGAGCGAGATGCGGAGATGAAGAGTCTAATGCAACCGGGATACCCTTCTGTTTAGCTGCTGTGATGACCTCTTGGAAGAAATCGGGGTCGAGGCACGCGGGCAGGCTGCAGCCGGTTATGAGGGCTTTTACCTGGCAAAGCTTCTTATGGAAACGTTTCATGAAGCGTTCGACATGGGCATCGGCGATCTCTAATGCATCGACCGCAAGGAGGGTCTGCCTGTCGGTTTCCCGGTCAACCACATGGACATTGAGCCGCGTTTCGCCGCCGACCCAGATAAAATCGGTGTCCACATTCTTACCTTCGAGGAGTTCGATCATCTTTTCGCCGTAGGTGCCGGCGGCAAAGCCCATGGCGGTAGTATCCACACCCAGCTCGCCGAGAATCCAGGCAACACCGGCAGGTTTTCCCCCGATACCCCACACCGCTTTATCCGCGCGTTGAGGTTCTTCCCAGCGGAATTGGGGAAGGAACACTGTCCAGTCGATAGCTGAGTTAGGTGTAACGGTCAGGATCATTGGTACGATTTCCCATGTTTAGATACTTCTTCCTTTTATAAGGCGACCCGCCAAGCCAAGCGCTTCGTGGACAAAAGCGAATTGAGATCTGGTCTTGAGGAGAATGCAGTTAGCTCTGTCAATGCGTTCAACCGTATTGACGACATCATCGGCCAGATTAGGGTCACATAATGAACGGTCAAGTTGGTATATATTTTCGCACATGTCCAAGGTACCAGTTGTCATTCGCACGATTCTCCTTGTAGGTGCTTGTCACAATGCTAACAGCCGATTATAACACCGCGAATAACAATGAAAGAATCCAGCGAAACTATGGGAAAAATAGTAAATTTGGGTACGTACGCAAAGTGTATTTTGTCAGTTTTATTTATGACATTTATTGACAATAATTGGGATATGTGGCATAATCCGTTCAATTAATTGTTAATATAACTCTGATACTCCATGTCAGCGGAAACGCCGATTGAGAATTGATCATAATTTTGATCGCCGCTGCGCAGATAATAAGGTAAACATCCAGGAGGCATGTTCCGAAAGAAAGGGGAACGCCTCAATAAATATAAATGAATATTCACAAGGAGGTGCACCGGGAAAACAAGTCTGAAAAAAGTTTGTAATACGTAAGAAAAAAACATAGAAATCAACATTAAAGGAGTTGAAGAAGATGAAAAAACATTTACTATTATCAGTTGTAATATTATTTGCTCTAGTGCTCGCTTCCTGCGCGCCGGCAGCTGCCCCCGCAGAAGAAGCACCTGCAGCAGAAGAAGAAGCACCTGCTGAAGAAGAAGCAGTTTCCGAACCGGAAGTTTGCGCTTCAGACGCTTATGGCTGCGCCAAGATCGAAGCCGGACAGACTGTCAAGATCGGTATGAGTTCCCCAATGACAGGCCCCTATGCAGACTTCGGTATTGATGCAGAAAACAGCGGGCTGCTCGCAGTAGCCGATGCTGGAGATCATGAGGGTTGGACCTTCGAATTAGTAGCTGAAGACGACGAGGGAGGCGCAGAAGGCGGCGCCGCGGTTGCCAACAAACTGGCTGCCGACCCCACTGTTGTTGGTGTGGCCGGACCCCTGTTCTCGGGCGCTACAGCTGCAGGAATCCCGATCTATGATGAGGCTGGCATTGCAATGCTATCCCCCTCAGCCACGAATCCCCCTCTAACCGCCATGGGATCCGCAGTATTCAACCGGATACCATTCACAGACGACGCCCAGGGTGCCGCCGCAGCGGATTATATGTACAATACTCTTGGTTTCACAAAGATCGCCGTGCTGCATGACGGTGAGACCTACGGTAAAGGGCTCGCGACAATTGCCAAGTCTGAATTTGAAGCTTACGGCGGAGAAGTAGGTACTTTCGAAGGCATCACCGTAGGTGAAGCTGACTATACCCCAATCCTGACCACCATCTCCGCAGAAGCACCTGAGGCAATTTACTTTGGTGGCTACAGCGCGGAAGCCGCCGTGCTTTCCAACCAGATGAAAACTCTTGGCCTTGAGGACGCAGTATTCTTTGGCTGTGACGGAACCTTCGGCGCCGATTACCTCTCTCTGACTGCCGAAAACGCGGAAGGCACATATCACGCAACCCCGAAAGATCCGCCTGCATCCGAAGGCAAGGATACATTTGATGCAGAGTATCTGGCTGCCTATGGTGTTGCCCCCGCCGTGCTGTCACCATTCTCATATAACAGCTACGACTGCACTACCGCTTTGATCGCGAAAGTCAAAGAAGCAGCAGTAGTTGGCGATGACGGCGCGCTGTACGTCCCGCGCGGCGCCGTTGTTGATGCTGTCCGCGGCCTGACCGATTACACGGGCATCAGCGGCACATACAGCTGCTCTGAAATTGGTGAGTGCAATACTGAAGGCCCGCAATTCTGGGTCGTTGCAGACGGAGAATTCGTCTACGCTGAGTAAAATAAAGAAATCTATATAACAAAAAACACATGAAGGGAAAGGGAAACCTTTCCTTTCATGTATGTTAAAATTCACAATGCTTTTAAATCTCCTGGAGTAATTAAATGAATTTAAACGAGAAAACCAAACCCTTTCTAAAACAGAGGAATTATTTCAAGATCATTCGCCCAATATTTGGGATCCTAGTTACAATATTTTTAATCTGGCGTCTTTACCTTGTTTTTATCGTACAACATAAATTCGGCCCTGAAACCTGGACACGGCTTCTCATATCCGGCCTGATCATCGGCGGTGTTTATTCCTTGATCGCTATTGGCTACACTCTCGTTTACGGCGTTTTGCTGATGATCAACTTTGCCCACGGTGAAGTGATGATGATCGGCACATTTGCGGGCTACTTTGTGTTCGAAGCGGCCAAGTTCATTAACATACCGTCAGCCGGAAACCCTGAACTGGTTTTTGCAAACGCCTATCCGGCACTATCCATTCTGATCGCATTTATTGTCGGCATGGCCGTCGCGGCCGCAACCGGTTATTTTCTGGAAAAGATCGCGTACAGACCTCTCCGTAAAGCTCCGCGCCTGATCCCATTGATCAGCGCCATCGGCGCTTCCATTTTTCTTCAGAACGCAGCGCTACTTATTTTCAGCCCACAGACGCGAAACTACACGAACCCTGAGACCATGAGCCGGGGAGAGGGGTGGAAAATACTGATCAACGGCTCTCAGGTTACTTTACCCTACACCGGTATTTTTACCTTTATCCTCTCCATTATGCTAATGGTTGGTCTCTTATTCCTTGTTCGTAGAACACGTCTTGGCAAAGCTATGCGCGCAGTCGCCATGGACAAAGACACTGCCGCGCTGATGGGGATCAATGTCGACCAGACGATCAGCAATACATTCATCATCAGCGGCGCTCTTGCCGGAGCTGCCGGCGTGATGTGGGGGCTTCATAACGGAATGTTTCACTATTTCGTCGGGTTCATCCCGGGTATCAAAGCATTTACGGCAGCGGTTTTAGGCGGGATCGGAAATATTCCAGGCGCCATGCTAGGCGGAATGATCCTTGGCCTGGTCGAGTCAATCGGACCCACCGCGCTTGACATCAGTTACCAGCTAAAAGACGTAATCGCTTTTGTAATTTTAATCGTGATCCTGATATTCAGGCCCTCCGGTATTCTTGGAGAAGTGCTTGCGGAGGAAAAAATATGAACAACCATCCAATTCGCGAAAACTTTCAGAAGGGGATGGTATTTGCCATCGTTGTGATTTTTATGATGATGACTGGATTCCACATAATTGCAGCCACGCTGGTCAGTAAAATATTTGGGTTTTACGTCCTTCGGGGCAGCATCCCGGAAGTCCGTTTCATGGCTTATCTCTTTGTGCTGTTCGGTATTTGGGCAGGATGGTCGGCCAGCGGTAAAACAGGAAAGATATCCACCAGGATTATGAAGGGATTCACAGCTGGCTTCACTGCAGGTGCCTTTATTGCGCTATTTGACCTGATATTAAACTTTCTTATCCAATCCGGTACGGATATCAGACAGTATCTATCCGCTCTGTCGTTTGAAAGCATGGATTACTTCCTGCTGAATCTTGGACAAATGGGTGCTCTCGTTCACCTGGCCATATTTGCAGCCACCGGGTTAGCCGGCAGCGCCCTGGCGGTGCTCCTCCGGTCTGATTCAGTGAAACGCTGGTGGCAGAATTTGAAATCCAACATCTCCACATTCATCACGCGCATCAATGAAACTCTACCGCCATTTGCACGGAAATATGGAAAATATCTTATCTATCTTGTTCTATTCGCAGCATTAGTGATCCTTCCAACAAAGTGGGGTTCATACATAAATTTCGTGGTTGGCCTGGTTGGTTTGTATGTCATCGCGGGAATTGGCTTAAATATCATCGTAGGTTTATCCGGCCAGCTGGTTCTTGGATATGCTGCATTTTTTGCGATGGGTGCTTATAGTGTCGGTCTGTTGAATTCAACAGAGCTACATAACTTAATGTGGGGATTCTGGCCAGCGATTGTGATTGCCGTCTTAATGGCTGTTGCTGCTGCTGTCGTGATCGGCCTACCAATCATGCGGCTTCGTGGGGATTACCTTGCAATCGTGACACTGGGTTTTGGCGAGATTATCCGCATCCTGCTGAAAAGCGATACACTGATAAAGTTCACCGGAGGCCCGCGCGGCATCCTTGATATTCAAGGACCGACGCTGTTCGGTAAACCGTTTTCAAGCGATGTGGATTATGTATATCTCATTTTTGCGGGTGTCGCATTATCCATCTTTCTGTACAACCGTCTGCAGGATTCCCGTACGGGAAGGGCATGGTTGGCGATCAAGGAAGACCCAATTGCCGCCCAGGCAACGGGTGTGAATCTTCAGAAATATAAACTTCTTGCTCTATGCATTGGTGCCGCATTCGCTGGATTGGTTGGCGGTATCGCAGCTGCCCGAAACCAGTTTACCGGACCAAATGATCATACCCTGATGGTATCAATTAATGTGCTCAGCCTTGTAATTGTTGGCGGTATGAACAGCATACCAGGGATTATCCTGGGTGCCTTCACATTGAAAGGACTGCCTGAAATTTTGCGTGAAGTACAAAATTACAGACAATTAGCATTCGGAGTGTTATTAATCATCATGATGCTGATGCGCCCAGATGGCTTATGGCCTTCTTCAAGACCGCTAATAGAAAAAGGGGATCGTTCCCAAATCGAAGAGAACAAAACCGACGAAGGGGGTAAGAATGCCTGATATCATCATTGAAACGAAAGAAGTCTCAAAATTGTTTGGGGGTCTGACCGCTGTAAACATGGTGAATTTGGAGATTCCGAAATATTCAATCTACAGCATCATTGGCCCCAACGGCGCGGGAAAGACAACGCTGTTCAACTGCATTTCGGGGTTTTATACTCCTGAAATCGGTGAAATTCTATATTTCGGGGAATCGATTCAGGGGTCTGCCACAGATTTCATCGCCAGCATAGGTATCTCGCGGACTTACCAGAATATCCGCCTTTTCAGCAATTTAACAGCGATAGAAAATATCATGGTCGGACAGCACACAAAATTAAAATCAAACTGGATGGACGCAATCCTTCATACACCCCGCTTCGCACAGGAAAACAAAAAATCACGAGCTGAAGCAATCCGGCTGCTAAAATTTGTTGGTTTAGTAAATTTTGGCGATTTTCTCGCATGTAATCTCCCATACGGGATGCAGCGCCGGCTTGAGATCGGTCGAGCTCTGGCTAACGACCCACAATTGCTGCTGCTGGATGAACCTACAGCGGGGATGAACCCTCAGGAAACTCAAGAGATGATAAATTTAATAAGGCAACTGAGGGATGAGTTGGAAATTTCAATCATTCTTATTGAACATGATATGCGAGTTGTAATGGATATTTCTGACCAGATCAGCGTTTTGGATTACGGTAAAAAAATTGCTGAGGGAACGCCAAAAGAAATCCAGGCGAACCCAAAAGTAATTGAAGCGTACCTTGGTCCGGGCGGTGCCGCATTGGCAAAGAAATATCAAGACCGAAGGCGGAAAAATGCTTAATGTAAAGAATCTGCATGTCCATTACGGCGCAATCCACGCCCTACAGGGGGTGAGTTTTAACCTTGATGAAGGTGAGATTGTTGCATTGATCGGCTCGAACGGTGCTGGAAAATCCACATTACTGAATACAATATCCGGGATTCTTCAAGCAACGGAAGGGGAAATCAAATATTTAGATGAAGTAATTACTAATACTCCTCCTCAAAAAATTGTCAACAAAAGAATTATCCAGGTGCCTGAAGGCCGAAAGATTTTCCCTTCCATGAGTGTAGTGGAAAACCTGGAAATGGGTGCCTACAGTGTTGATTCCAACAAAAAAATCCTTGACAGGATTGACTCAATGCTCGAAAGATTTCCATTAATAAGCGGGAGAAAAAAACAGCTCGGTGGTACTTTGTCCGGCGGTGAGCAGCAAATGCTTGCTATCGCACGGGGTTTAATGGCTGAACCGAAACTGATGCTGATGGATGAACCATCCATGGGATTGGCACCAGTCCTTGTTGAGCAGATCTTTGATATTATCGAGGAGATCAACCAGCAGGGCACAAGCATCCTGCTGGTTGAACAGAACGCGCAAATGGCGCTTTCGATCGCGCACCGGGCATATGTGCTGGAAACTGGAAAAGTTGTACTAGAAGGTAAGGCGGATGAAGTGATGCGGAATTCAATGGTCATTGAAGCCTATCTAGGCGGATAGCAGGCAAATCCTCACACAATAAACACCGTTTTCACCAACAATTTGAGCCGGCAAATGCCGGCTCTTTTATATTGAGGGTGTGGAAAAATCAGGAAAAAGAAGGAGATAATATACCCATTTCGGGG
>CAZBCD010000025.1:0-16402 GCA_964490205.1 uncultured Pelolinea sp.
CGCCTGTGGTATTCTTAAATAATCACTGTTGCACTTGATACTTGAATCCAAGATTGAAAATATGATCCTTTATCATCAAAATAGGAAATAACAGTGGCCTTTCTTCACATATCCACCCATACCTTTCGCTTGCCTAAAGGTTAACCAGGTGTTCTTCGGATAACCAAACTGTTAACAAGTCAAATTCAACAAGAAAACATTGATGCCTCGATAAACTTTTCCGGTTGAGAAGTTGATTGGAAGAGGAGAGAATGATGTTTTGAAAGGTTTCTTCCAGGGAATGATCCCATTTTCCATGGCAGCCAGGATATTATTTGTGACTGTTTGGTAAACGTCTTTTTTTTTCATTCTATTGTTCCTTTAGTGGGTTATTCTGGATTTCTCACCCTCAGCATTTTTTGAAAACGGGGTGATTCCAATAGAAAAAGCCACTTTCGCAAACACTTTATCAAGTCGGCGGGAGAAACGGGGCGAGCCCGGATGAAACTTTACAAAGTGGGAAATGGCTAAGATTGCAAAGAGCATATCCCCGCTTGATAAAAAATGTGAAAACGATATAAAGAGTCCCAAAGACAAGCGCCCCTACTTGAGATCTTTCTTTTATTTACGGCGTTTACTGATAACCGCTGCCGGCTTTTTTATATTTACGTTCTTTGCTCACTTTTTTCTCATAGCCAGATTGGAAGTAAGCTGCAATGGGATCTGGCGGCACACCCATTTCCTCACGCACTTGCGCCAGGAGGGGTTCAACGTCGTGCTTGAAGGTGTTGGTCAGAATGCGGTGCGCACCCAGCACATCGCCAGCCATCTGCGCAGTGTGCAGCTTATCACGCGGCACCAGCAGGGCTTTGGCAAATGCTTCCTGGCAGTTGAGCACTGAATGAATCATGGGCGCTATCTTGCCCTCAATGTTGTGCGACTGGTCAATCATATAGGCAATGTTTTTTGCTGTTTCGCTGGCGGGATGATCACCGCTTTGCTGCGCAGATACAATTGTATTGTAGATCAGGAACAGCTCGAAAGGATTGACGCTGCCTACCATCAGGTCGTCATCACCATAGCGGTGGTTGTTGAAGTGGAATCCGCCCATCTTGCCCTCATCGAGCAGGAATGCTACTATCTGTTCGACATTAGCACCCAGCGGATGGTGTCCCAGATCAATCAGTACTTGTGCCTGGTCGCCCAGTTTCTTCGCGAGTATGTAAGCAGTGCCCCAATCGGGGATATCGGTACTGTAAAAAGCCGGTTCGAAGAATTTGTACTCGATCAGGGCGCGGCTGCCTTTGGGTAGATGCTGATAAACCTCTTGTAAATTGTGTTCAACACGCTGCTTGCGTATGCGCAGATTATCCTGCCCGGCATAGTTAGTGCCATCAGCGAACCATAATGAGAGAATGGGGCTATTGACCTTAGTCATGATCTCGCAGCATTCTAGCATGTGGTCAACGGCTTTTTTCTGGACCTTGGAATCAGGGTGGGCGATGGAACCAAGTTTGTATTCATAATCTTGAAATACGTTGGAGTTCACAGCACCGATGTGGATGCCCTGGCTCTCGGCATACTGGCGCATGCCGTTATAGTCACCATCTTCGGGTACGTCCCAGGGGATATGAACTGCCACTGAAGGGGCGATGCCGGTCATCTTGTGCACCATGGCAGCGTCATCTAATTTATGGCGTGTGGTTACCGCTGCGCCTGGCCAGGGGAAGGTACCAAAGCGTGTGCCGCTGTTGGCAAAAGCCCAACTGGGAGTTTCGATAGCCTGCGTTTTCAAGAGCGCCTTGACCTGTTCCAGGTCAAAGCCTTGCTTAACTAAATTTTCAGAAAAGAATTGGTAAGACTTATTGTGACTGCCCATTGCTCCCTCCCAGAGTTATTTTTTTATTGAAATTGTTATCAATCTGGTAAATGACTGGTTGAAAATCATTCTATCATAAGCGCAGATGTATTGACTTTCAACTTTTAAATCAATATAATATTTGCAAACGTTTGCAGATTAATCCAGAAGGATTATATGGGATATTCGAAAGAACTGATTCGAGAGCTCAAAGTAAAAAGTAATCTTATAAGGCAGGAATCTATTCGTATGATTTATTCGGCTGCAAGCGGTCATCCTGGGGGATCCTTATCAGAAGCAGAAATTCTCGCCGCGCTTTATTTTCACATATTAAATATTAACCCTGACAAACCAGATTGGGAAGATCGAGATAGGTTCTTGATTTCAAAAGGACATGCTTGTCCTGGATTGTATGCTGCTTTAGCATTGAGAGGTTTTTTCCCGGTTGAGGAATTAAGCACATTTCGTAAAATAAACAGCCGTCTTCAAGGGCACCCCGATATGAGAAAGACACCAGGCGTTGACATGACTGCGGGGCCATTGGGAAATGGACTTTCCGGCGGGGCAGGCATTGCATTAGGTTCGAGAATACAAGATAAGGCTTTTCATACATTTGTGTTGATTGGTGAGGGAGATTTTCAGGAGGGCTGTACATGGGAAGCGATCATGTTTGCTGGTTTCCAAAAATTGTCCAACTTGACCTGTATTTTTGACAATAACGATTCTCAGGTTGATGGGCCAGCTCATGAAATCCTTGATGTAAACCCTATAAATGAGAAGTGGCACGCCTTCAACTGGGATGTTCGAGAAATTGACGGACATGACATACCTCAAATACTGAATGCACTTGATTGGGCAAAATGTTCAACCGACAAACCAACGGCGATTATCGCACGCACAACTAAAGGAAAAGGAATTTCTTACATGGAGGGGCAAGCTCAGTGGCATGGAAAAGCACCGAACCGAGAACAGGCTGAACAGGCACTTAAAGAACTTCAGGAAGCATTACAATGACAGATACCAGAATGCTTCGGGAAGCATTTGGGGAAGCGTTGGTCGATTTTGGTGATGAGTATCCTTCCCTGGTGGTTTTAGATGCGGATATTTCCGCTTCTCTAAAAACTGGTCAATTCGCAAAAAAATTCCCCAACCGTCATATTAATTTCGGCGTTGCAGAACAGAATATGCTGATGGGCGCGGCAGGCCTGGCAACCACTGGGTTGATCCCTCTGGCCTGCACTTATGCTGCTTTTGCCAGTATGCGTGCTTGCGAGCAAATCCGCAGCATGATCTGCTATCCCAAACTGAATGTGAAAGTGATTGCTACGCATGGTGGAATTGAAGTTGGCTGGGACGGGCCTACACATCAGGCCACTGAGGATATCGCTATGATGCGCTGCATTCCAAACATGACAGTTGTTGTTCCAGCAGATGCAACAGCAGTACGCCCACTTTTAAAACAGGTAATTGAGTTGGATGGACCTGTTTATTTTCGCATGGGCCGCAATCCCGTGCCGGTGATTTATGATCAGAAACAGAAGTTTACTTTAGGAAAAGCGGTAATCCTAAAAGAAGGTGGGAGCGTGCTTCTCGTTGCAACAGGTAATATGTTGGCTACTGCACTGAGAGCCGTTAGCCTGTTAGAAAAGCAAGAGATTCAATGCAGTTTATTGGATCTGCATACAATTAAGCCACTGGATAAAGAAACACTTTTAGCTGCCGCTGATTCATCGAATTTAGTTGTTACCTTAGAAGATCATAATATTATTGGAGGATTGGGGGCCGCGGTAGCTGAGTGCTTATCAGAAAACCTTCCGAAACCTCTTTTCCGAATAGGCGTGCGGGACACATTTACAGAGTCCGGTGACCCTAAGGAATTGTATAAGAAATATCAAATGGATACTGAATCAGTTGTAGATTGTATTACAAGATATTTTAGGGACCTGCAAGTATATTAAATAGCAATAATATATTGGGAGAGGAACTAATGGAAGAAAAGAAAAAAATATATAGACGCGATACCCAGTGATGAAAAAATCATACAAGCAGCAGGCAGATTTTTCTAATAAGGACCGGTTTCATTAAATGCAAGCAACAACGATCAAGCAGATTGCGAAAGAATTAGAGATTCACCCTTCAACGGTATCCAGGGCGCTTTCTGGCCATCCACATATTGCTGAAAAAACAAGAGAGAAAGTATTACGGATGGCCGATCAACTAAATTATATGCCTAATTTGTGGGCACAGAATCTGGTTGGTTCAAAAACGAACTTGATTGGTTGTCTGGTATTGGAGCTAACAAACCCATTTTATATTCCGATGGTTCGTGCGATCCAAGACAAGCTTGATCGAAAAGATTACATCACATTTATTGGTGAATCGCGAAGGAATCTGGAAATTGAAATACAAGTAATTGAACGGCTTCGCAGAATTCGAGCTTCTGGTGTGATTATTACACCCGTTCTTTCGAATCTTGACCACCTGAAAAATTTGGAAAACGAAGGCGTGCCAGTGGTTGCTGCAGGCCGTACAGTCAAAGAGTTGGATTCTGTAAATGTGGATAATATCAGAAGCGGGATGGTCGCTGGCCAGCATTTCATTGATCGAAGCTTTGAAACAATTGGTTATATCCAGAGTGGAGATCAATTTAACTTTCCGGAAAAAGATAGATTGATTGGATTTGAAAAAGTATTAAGCGCACATGGGCAAAACTTGAGTGCAGTGTATACCGTAGGGAACAACCGTATTGAAGGGGGGGAAAAAGCCGGGAAAATGTGGTTTTCGGAAAAAAAACACCCGGAAGCAGTTTTTTGCTCCAATGATATGTTAGCAATGGGGTTTATTCAATATCTTGTCAGATCGGGAGTGCAAATTCCTGATGATGTCGTAGTGCTTGGGCACGATGACGTTTCATTTGCCGACAGGTTTATTATCCCGTTATCCACAGTGGCATTTCCAAAATATGAGATGGGTCAGCATGCGATAAATTTATTGCTGGACCGCATTTCTAATCCTACGTATCCGCATGAGCCGCAGATGATCAGTTTAAAACCCGAATTGGTTCTAAGAAAATCATGTATATAGATAGGAATAGAGTAAAAGAGGATTTATGAAAAAACTCCAGAATCGAGTAGCGCTAATAACTGGTGCGGCGAGCGGAATCGGTAAAGCCATAGCCCTGAAATTTGCTAGTGAAGGCGCAAATATTGCCATTGTGGATATTGACAAACAATCATCGGAAAAATTAACAAGTGCAATTAAAGCACAGGGTTGTAAAGCGATTTATGTAGAATGTGATGTGACTAATGAAACTCATGTTAATCATGCAGTAGAGTCAACAGTTAATCAACTAGGAGCACTGCACATTCTAGTCAACAACGCTGGCGTAAGCCCATTAAAACCTTTAGATGAAATTGATCTGGAAGAGTGGAATAAAGTATTGGCAATCAACCTTACTGGTCCATTTCTTTTTATTAAAGCAACTTTTCCTCATATCATAAAGGCAGGGAATCTAGGGCGAGTGATTAATATGGGATCTTTGGCAGGACAGATTGGTGGAATTGCTGTTGGTCTTCACTATACCGCAAGCAAAGGTGGAATTATGAGCGTTTCCAAGCAATTGGCAAAATTACTCGCTCCTTATAAAGCAACTTCCAATTGCATTGCTCCTGGAACGACAGATACTCCGCTAGTACAGGCATGGCCTGAAAAGACCAGACAAGCTTTAATAAAAAAGATTCCAATGGGGAGGTTGGGGTTACCTGAAGATGTAGCTAATGCAGCACTGTTTTTTGCTTCGGATGAAGCGCAATTTATTACAGGTGCCACAATAAATGTAAATGGCGGAATGTATATCGCCTAATAATGAACCCCCCTTCTTGAACTAATTTATTAATATTATGAAAAACCAAGGTAAAGACCGAAATATCGCGATAGAAATTATAACGCCCAAGTTAGGCCTACGTTGGGAGAGGGAACAATTTTTGAAAAACAAATTGCAAAAAAATAATGTTGTTGTTCTGGGTAATATGATGGATGTTCCATTGGCGGCGGATCATCGGGGTGTGGATGGTGCACATACAGCAGACTATCCGAAGTTCTTTGCGGAATTAATACCTGATAACTATGATCCATTGTTGTAAAAAATCACTTGAGAGGTTGGAAAATGAAAATTATAGAACGCGAAAAACTTAAAACAGAATTTCTTCCAGGGCGAACAATACAGAAAGCTGTGGGAAAAGACGCTTATTCGTTAAGTGAAAAAATGACGATGGGTTTTGCCCTTTATTCAGAAGAAAGCGGACCAATGGAACCGCATCATCACGCCGAGGAAATTGTGCATATCTTGAGTTCTAAGGATGGCTGGGTTCGATTTGGAGAATCACCAGATAAACTCGGCCGATCAATCCCATTGGAACCGGGAGTGACATTGCATTTCCCCGCTTTGGAATGGCATGTCTTTGAGTTCAGCCCCGGCGGGTACGTCGATATCATTTACTTATACGGACAGGTAGACAATATTCGCCCTGAAGAAATATCACAAGGAGAGAAATAATTTGCGGGAAATTTATTGGATTCAACTGGTTCTCAGAGAAAATAATTTATTTGCCCGCGTTGCTAATCAACCCGACTTGTTTCTGTACGTATGTGTAATAACGCAAACACTTGCGAAGAATTGGAGAAATTATGCGATTTAAAAATAAAGTCGTAATTGTTACAGGCGCAGCACGTGGAATTGGGAAAGCGATCGCAATTGGTTTTGGAAATGAAGGCGCGAAAGTGACCTCCGCAGATATTTTGGAAGAAAAAGGCATGAACACGGCATTGGAAATTAATAACTCTGGCGGAACAGCGTTATTCAAAAAGACGGATGTATCCAATAAAAAAGAAGTACAGTCGCTGATAAACGATACTTATAAAACATTTGGTCCAATTGATTTGCTTGTAAATGTTGCCGGAATTTGCCCATTTAAAAAGTTTTTGGATATTCCAGAAGATATGTGGGACCACGTCATGGAAGTGAATCTCAAAAGTGTGTTTCTTTGCTCTCAAGCAGCAGCTCAAAATATGATCGACAATAATATCAAGGGAAGGATTGTCAGCATCGGATCCATTTCCTCTATTGTGGGTGGCTCAGAACAAGCGCATTACTGCTCTACTAAGGCAGGAATCAATTTATTGAATGCTTCCATGGCAATTGCTTTAGGGCCATATGGCATTACCTGCAACGTGGTTATGCCAGGACCAGTTGAAACCGATGCTAACAAGGAGGATTTAGCCAACGAAGAAAAACGCCAGTATTTTATCAACCGCACACCGCTGCGCAGGATAGGACAGCCAGAAGATATTGTTGGGCCAGTCATGTTCTTCGCGTCGGATGATGCCCATTGGTGCACAGGATCCACTTTGGTCGCAGATGGTGGGATTTTGGTCAATTTCCAATGATCGTCTTCTGCTCCCTGAATTATTCGTTCGAAAATTAATATGTAAATTTGGAGGAAAATATGGAATATACGATTGACATACTAAAAGTTGGCCAGTTTCCTGAAACACCAGGCGCAGAGATCTATTGGATGTCTCACTTTGGTGACGATAAATGGGAAACTTTAAATATATATGCGATGCTCATTCGGGGCGGTGGACACACGATCTTGGTAAACAGCGGTGCGCCATTGGATTATTTAGAGTGGTTAAATAAAATATGGGGTGCCGGTACAAATTACCGTCACCAATTAGTCGTTCATCCTGAAGATCACATTGAAAAACGTTTGGAAGACGTGGGAGTAAAACCGCAAGATGTGGAACACATCATCATTACACCATTGCAGCCATATGCGATTGGCGGAATTGATAAGTTTCCCAGTGCTTCCATCCATGTCAATCGCAATGGCTGGGCAGAATTATTTGCGCCACGCTACAAACACCATCCACATGACAATTTCTATGCCTGTGTGCCCAAGCGACTGATCAGTTATGTTTTTCTTGAAGCATGGGAGCATATGGAATTTATGAAAAACGAGCAAAATATTTTTCCGGGAATTGATGTCTTTTGGACAGGCGTCCATCACAGAAGCTCAGTAGCGGTGAAAGTAAACACCAAATCCGGGACAGTCATTTTCTCTGACTGTTTCTTCCGCTATGAACACATCACCGAATATCGTTTATTGGGCATCAATGAAAACATGTATGAAGCTTTAGAAGCGTATGAGCGCATTCGAGAGGAAGCAGACATTTTGGTCCCCATGTATGACCCAAGAGTCTTAGAGGATCACCCACAAGGGAAAATCGGTTATTAAATAAAATGCGCGGCTCATTTTGAATAAGATCCGCATATTTATATTATTATTACTTCAGTCTATGTGGAAAACTTCTTCCAATACGACCATGGACTCATCCGCTCGTTTGCCGCCGAGAGCTTCAAAAAATGGTGCCATTGCATTCTGCCATTTCTTATTGATTGGTTCCGTTTCCATGCCATTTAGCGCAGTTTGGAAATCAACAGGAGTTTCAAAATACCCAAACAGAAATCCATCCTCAGTTAGGAATAAGGAATAATTATGCCATCCCTGACGACTAAGCGCTTCTTTCATTTCAGGCCATACAGTTTTATGCGCTTCACGATACTCGTCCATCTTTTCACTTTTTACTTTCAACATGATTCCCACGCGTTTCATAGTTCCTCTTTTTAATACGCTAATGTAGTTTTTTCCAAATTAGAAATAAATTTTTCATAAGCTGTATCCCAGGATTTTTTATCACCTGGCTTAAAGGTTTGTAATTTAAAAGAGTTTTTAATCACTTTAACGCCAGCTTTCCAATCTGTAATATCACCCATGGCAATTGCCTGGACAATGATATTCCCAATTGCTGTAGCTTCGATCGGCCCTGTAATTACCTTACGTCCAAGCGCATCGGATGTCATTTGGCTGAGCAATTTATTTTGTGTACCACCGCCAACAATATGAACAGCGGAAAGATTTCTACTGGATATTTCTTCCAGTTTTTCAATGACGTAGCGATATCTTAGTGCCAATCCCCGCAACACGGCTCGAATAACTTCACCCTCAGTTATTGGAACGGTTTGTCCGGTCATCTTACAATATTCCTGTACTTTTTCAACCATATTGCCTGGTTTGAGGAAGCTACTGTAATCCGGGTCAACAAATGATGTAGAGAGTGGTACATCCGCAGCCATTTGGGTTATTTCGCCATATGAATAATTTTTTCCTTCCGATATCCACTCCTGCCGGCACTGCTGGACAACCCATAACCCCATCACATTTTTGGAGAAGCGATATGTTCCGCCTATACCGCCTTCATTGGTGAAATTATACTTAAAAGCATCTTCATTGATGACTGGTTCTGGCACATTCATTCCGACAATCGACCACGTTCCAGAGCTGATCCAGGCAAAATCATTACCATCCGCAGGAACAGCTGCTACAGCTGAGCCGGTATCATGTGTAGCTGGAGCGACTACCGTCAGATCTGTGTTTAATTCTTTCGCTACTGATTGGCGTAATGGACCTAAGATCGTACCCGGCTGAACAATATCTGGAAATATGTGGTGCGGAAATCCCATGGCATTGATGATCTCTTCTGACCAATCTCCCTTATGCGGATCAAAAAGCTGGGTAGTCGTCGCCTCAGTGAACTCGGCCACTGCGCGGCCGGTCAGCCAGTAATTGATCAGATCAGGCACCATCAAGAATTTATCTGCTATCTTAAGTACAGGTGAATCATTTACAACGAGCGATAGCAATTGCGGTAATGAATTAAGCGACATGAATTGGATGCCGCTGATATCATAAATCCTCTTTTTAGGTAAGCGCTTATATGCTTCTTCCAGCATGCCATTTGTCCGGTTGTCTCTGTAATTATATGGAGAAGTGATCAACATGCCGTTCTTATCTAACAAAGCAAAATCCACTCCCCATGTATCTACACCTGCTGATCGGATGGATACTTTCTTTGAAACTTTTGTAATAGCTGACTTTATTTCATGCCAAAATCGAGTGAAATCCCATAATAAACTGCAGTCGCTTTCCATTTTTTCCGGAACACGGTCGGGGTACATTGTTGGCACAGATTCAGCACCGGTAAGAAAACGGTGCTCTTCAGAGAGCGATAGATTGCCATTTTCCAGTGTACCCATTATGGCACGGCCGCTTTCAGCCCCCAGATCAAACGTTAAATAATATTTTTTTTCAGTCATTTTCTGTTTCACCAATTCAACCAGGACTAACCCAAGAATGCTTCACGCATAAGCGCGGATGCCGACATGGCATCACCCGAAGCAATTACATCCGCAATCCTATCACGGCCGATCTTATCCAAGACAGAATGCAGCCCTTTAATCCATTTAATGGATTCATTCGATGCCCGTACACCATCTTCACGATAAGGGAAAATATCCAATGCGTACCAACCGTTATAATCTAGGCGATCCAACCAGTAAATCAACTCTAGTGATTCAATGGTATGTACTGAGCCAAAAGTCATATCATCATCCCACATGCGCCAGTTGTCGTTGAAATGCATATAAAATAATTTGTTGCTAAAATATTTCAACAAAGCAGCCGATTCGGCAGTGTTTTCATATCCCTGCAATGCGTGTCCTACATCAATCATGGCACCTACATTGGGTTTGTTTACTTTATCGAGCAGCAACAGCGTTTTGCCTACTGTTGCCATAAAACAATGCGTGCGGGGTTCTTTAGGTTTGTATTCAATCACGATGTTAACTTCCGGTAGATGCTCAGCGCATTCGATCACACCGTCAATCAATAAATCCCAGGCCTGATGAAAATCTGCCTGAAATGGATAATCATAACCATCCTGCCCAAACCAAAGATCGATCACTTTGCAATTGAGCTGCTTCGCCCATTCCATAGAATTTTTCACTTCACGGACGGCATCCTGCCGGATTTTTTCATCTCTTGAAGTGAAACTTCCCCACCCCCATTTTCCTGATGCCCAGATATCCGGTGTTACACATGATACTTCAAAACCGGCATCTGTGACCTGCCCCCGGATCTGTTCGACATTTTTATCATTAATATGCCACTTACCGACTAATTCCACCCCTGTAAGATCTTCGACCTGTTGAGCGGCCTTGATCAACTCATCTGTATTGCGGCGCTCCCCGTAACCTTCTAAAACATACCGGTCCGCACATGCGTTGAAAGTGTTGATATTCGCAGAAAATTTTAATTTTGAAGACATTTAATCTCCCATATCCACAATAATTAATTATTAAGTCCAATTTGCTGACATAAATGTTACTAGAAAACAAGGGTACGTTTCCGTACCCTTGTTTTTGATTACAACTTTGACTAGAAGTCGTGGTCGTCGATATTGTCGATGTCAAATACCATTGGTGGTCCAAGGATAACTTCACCATTGGCACCAACAGTGTATTCGCCTAAGCGTCCACCGTCGAAGGTGTCACCTTCGGCACCGGTGGCCACACCCTCAAGTATTGCATGGGCCATGTATATTGCGAGATAGGCTTGATCCTTTGGAACCCATAATGCGAATTGCGGCATAGTTCCGCTCTTCACGTAGGCACGGAGCTCATTGGGCAGACCAAGACCGGTTACTTTGATCTGATCTTCCAAACCCTCATCCTCAACGGCGCGGGCTGCTGCTGCCACACCAACACTGGTCGGAGAAATGATACCTACCAGATCAGGATAGCTCTTGAAAAGACCTAATGCTTCATCGTAGCTTTTCTGGTCCACATCGTCACCGTATACGGTGCCGACGAATTCCATGCCTGCATATTTAGGATCTTCCCATTCCTTCAGCGCCCATTCAATCCACGTGTTCTGGTTTGTCATTGTGGCTGCCGCGCTCAAAATGGCAACTTCACCTTCGCAGACATCGGGTCCGCCCAGAATATCACACATCATTTGGGGCAAGCTTCGACCTATGCCTTCAGTTGATGCCTGGTTTTGGAACATTTGACGGCAGGTCGTGTCTGAGTCCCAGGATACGACCACTTTGCCTTCATCCATGGCACCATTCAAGGTTGGGCAGAGGGCATCTGGATCATCAGCTGAGACAAGGATTGCTTCCGCACCTTGAGCTAAACCAGCTTCGATCAGTTCAATCTGCTTCGCGGCATCTGGTGTATCTGGTGAGTTGATGATCAGTTCATACCCTAGTTCATCTGCGGCTTCTTGAGCGCCGGGATATGAATTCTGTTCAAAGTATGGAATCCCTGATACCTTTGCGATAAAGAACAGTTTTTTCATTTCAGCTGGAGCAGCCTCTTCAGCTGGCGCAGCTTCTTCAGCTGGAGCAGCCTCTTCAGCTGGCGCAGCTTCTTCAGCTGGAGCAGCTTCCTCTGCGGGTGCCGCTGCGGGTGCGCAGGCACTAATTGCTAGCGCAAAGACCAATAGAACAAACAAAATAGTTTTTTTCACTTTTTCCTCCAATATATTTTTTCTTTCTAATTAAACTTTTTCCTATTTACTTTCTTTTTACAATATCTCCTTATTCAATACCTCCTTTTCTATTTAGATATTTAGTTAATCAACTACTTTCGCGATTTCTTTATTAATCAAGCGCATCCTTCTTCGATTTTTAATGATATTGTATATTCCTGGTAATAAAATTGCCATGATGAGCAAAACACCAAACGCAATCCTCTGGGTGGAACCTTGAATATTTAGCAGATTCATCAGCAACCGAACTTCAGAAACTAAAATCAGCGAAAAAATGACACCAATCATTGATCCAGTTCCACCGGTGGTCATCACACCACCGAGAACGACTGCCGTGATCACTGTGAGTTCATAACCTGCCGCAATGTCAGCGTCCACACTACCGTACCTTGCAGAGAGGACCATTCCTGCGATTGCAGCCATTAATCCAGATAACGAGAAGATAAGGATTTTCACGCCATCAACTGGTACGCCTGAATACCTGCACGCATCTTCATTTTGTCCCATTGAATACAGATAGCGGCCGAGTGTTGTGCGATGAAGAATTAAGCCAAAGATGATCGCAAAGAATATAAATATGAACAGTTGAGCGGGAATGGTTGTTCCAGGAAACAGTTTTTGACCCATGAAAACAAACGAATCTGGAAACCCTTTTACTGTGAACTCTCTCAGTAATGAATAGCCGATACCACGGTATAGTGTGTAAGTCCCTAATGTGGCTACCAGGGCAGGTAATTTTACAACACCGATCAATAGACCATTGATCAAACCACCAACGATGCCAGTCAATATTCCACAAGCTACAGCCGGCCACACGGGCACACCGTTCTCAAACAGTTTTGCCATGACAACAGCACTCATCAGTAAATTGCTTGCAACGGAGAGGTCAATATTACCAGTGATAATAATCAAGGCCATGGGAAGCGCCATCAAGGCAATTTCCACCAAGTTTTTGGAATTCCTGATCTGGTTCTTCACGTTCAGGAAATATGGGGAAAGCTGCGAACCAATTAAAACCAGTATTCCGATGATGATGACTATTTGGACTTCCCATTTTGAAAAGAAGGCGACCAATTTTTTTGATAAATTGGAATTGCTCTTTTGCTTATTCATACAATGATTCCTTTTGTTTATTATTTCTTACCAAGTTTTCGATAGATCAATGTATCAAAGACTACTGCAAAAATGATCAAGGCACCGTTTATTGTTAACCGCCAGAATGGATTGATATTGGATATTGTCAACGCATTTCCGATAATCCCAAGCAACCACGAACCCAACACAACACCGAATACGCTGCCTGAACCGCCTAAAACGCTTACGCCGCCAACTACACACGCAGCGATAGTTTGCAGTTCTAAACCAATCCCGGTTTCATTTGTTACTGACCCATATCGAGATGCCCATAAAATAGCCGCAAACCCCGCCAGTGTCCCGGATATCAGGAACACTAAGAAAGTAACTTTATCCTTTGGGATTCCTGCAACATCTGCTGCATTTGGGTTGCTCCCTATTGCATATATCTGCCTGCCTAATCGTGTATATTTAAGCATCAATGCGACTCCAACGGCAACAATAAGTGCATACCAAATCAACGCTGGCATACCTAAAACCCGCATGCGCGTCAGCTCTAAAAAGGTTGGGGCAATTCGGTATGTATTTACCCATTCACCACCGCTAAATACAACTACCATTCCGCGATAGATACTCATGGTTGCGAGTGTAGCAATCATGGGCGGCAGTTTGCCAATGGTGATTAAAACACCGTTGATTGCCCCCAATAAGATTCCCAAACCTATCCCCATTAATAAAGTGAGACCCATTGGAAAATCAAATTTATCTCGAATAAACAAACCCACGACCATAGCAACCAATCCAACGGTTGATGAAACAGATAGGTCAATTCCCCTGATTAAAATAACCATCATCTGTCCGCAAGCCACAATGAGCGTAAGGGAAATGGCAAGCAAGATATCTTCAAAGTTCTCAATATTGAGAAACACTTTTGATCGCAAGGAGATCGCTATCATCAGCACTACCGTAACGATGATGATGCCAAGTTCTCTCCAAGTACTGAATGTTGCCAATAGATTATTGGTCTTCTTTTTCGTTTTAGTTAGATCTACGCTATTTTCCATAAATCCAGATTCCTTTTTCTGAAAAATAAATCACACCCTCAACTCAGGAGAATTATCCATGATTTTCGCTCAGGTTTCTTGCTGTTGCTGCAGTCATGAGTTTTTCCTGGTTTGCTTCTTTACGAGAGAATTCACCAGTTAATTTACCTTCACACATCACAATTATGCGATCGCTCATTCCCAATATCTCTGGCAGCTCTGATGAGATCATAATAATAGCCAAACCTTCCTTGGCTAATTGGCTCATCAGTTTATGAACAGCCGCTTTGGTGCCAACGTCGATCCCTCTTGTTGGTTCATCTAATATCAAAATTTCAGGATTTGTGGAAAGCCATTTTGCCAGAACAACTTTCTGCTGGTTGCCACCGGAAAGCTCCTGGGCTAATTGTTTAATACCAGCAGAACGGACATCCAGCTTATCATGCATTTCCCGGGTATGAATGGCTTCTTTCTTGCGATTGATAAAATTAAATTTACAAAAATCTTTTAATATTGGCAGTGATATATTTTTCGAAATATTTGATTGAAGCACCAAACCGTGCGTTTGCCTGTTCTCAGGCACATACGCCATCCCTAGAGCCAAAGCTTTACTTGGATTATTGATCTTTTCCTTTTTCCCTTTGATATAAATTTCGCCATCATCAGCAGGTGTAATGCCAAATAATGTAGTAGCAACTTCTGTTCGCTGTGCACCAACCAACCCTGCCAGGCCTAATATTTCGCCCTTATGCAACTTGAATGAAATATCCTCGAAAAGCCCCTCTTTCTTGAGGTTGTTTACTTCCATGACAACCTCACCGCGCTCCACTTCTACTTTTTGGTACATATGCTTAATGTTGCGACCAATCATCATTTGGATAAGATCTGCCTGACAGATATCTTTCACATTCTTTGTGTCAATATATTTACCGTCCCGGAAAACCGTCACGCGATCAGCTATTTCAAAAACCTCTTCAAGACGATGGGATATGAACATCACAGATCGATTATCCCCGCGTAATTTCTGAATAATTCGGAACAAGTCTTTTACTTCGTGTAATGTAAGTGCCGATGTAGGCTCGTCCATGATGAGAATCTGGGCATCAACCGACAATGCTTTTGCAATTTCTATCATTTGCATCTGAGCAATTGACAACCCTAATACTTTTCGATGGACATCCAACTTAACCCCTAACTCTTCCAAAGGTTTAATCGCCATTTCATTCATCTTGCGCCAATCGATTGCACCTAATCGATTTTTTGGTTCGTGACCAACGAAAAGATTTTCTGCGACTGTAAGGTCTGGGAAAATGGATGCCTCTTGGAAGATAGCCGCAATACCTAAGCCCTTGGCATCATGAGGATTAGAAATCTTTACTGGTTCCCCTTTAAAAAAGATCTGACCAGAATCTGCCTGTATGACTCCCATGATCGCTTTTACTAATGTTGATTTTCCAGCGCCATTTTCCCCGACAAGCGCGTGAACCTCTCCCTGCTTCAGATCAAAATGGATATCAGATAGCGCTTTTACACCTTCATAATTCTTAAAAACATGGCGCATCTCAAGAATTGAGTGGTTATTCTTCTCTTCTTTTTTCATAAAATTGCCCTTACAAAGATGGTATGGTTTGTTGTTCTGTGCTGCTTTTCTTCTATAAATAAAACTGGAAAGAAGTCTATCTAACCAGTTTTTTAAGCCCATTGTCGGTGAAGATCAATTTAGGTAAAGAGTTGAATGGTATCTTTTCTTGCTGCTTTTCGTTATGTAAACTGAATTTGATTTTCATAATCACTGCAATACAATAACATAATATTTTATTGATGAAGATGTTCGGTACAACAATCTGATCACATGTATAGTTGTATGTACCGCGTGATAAAAATATTAGCATATCCATATTTCTTTGTCAACAAGACTTTATTTTATTTATATTTTATTCTATGTTACTTGGATTCAAGTATCAAGTGCAACAGTGATTATTTAAGAATACCACAGG
>CAZBCD010000026.1:0-16153 GCA_964490205.1 uncultured Pelolinea sp.
TTGAATTTGATTAGATTCTGTATAGGGAGGATACCTCTTTTATTCTTTATACTAGATTGGTTTTGATGCCAGTCTGGTAGAAGAGACAAATTATTTAGATGCCTGCAAACCCGCTAAACGCGCTCGTTATTCAGTCATGACCAGCGTCCTGCTTGAACCCACTTTTGGATTCAGCATGCCCTCCTGGCAAATTGGTATGCAAAAATGCATTGAAGAATTGAAAAAACAAGGTGTGATTTAATTTCAAATTTATTTATCAACTTTCATTCATAAATTTTAAAAAATGCCGAATTTGCTTATACACGCTTCCACAATCTATGGAACATGGAAGCCTAGTCGTATTCATCACTGTGAGTTATTTCTTTTGAGAATCTTAGAAATAGAAACACTTTGGCTGCTTATACTCTTATTCGAAATCCTCAGGGACTTTTATACGAAATTACAATGAATTCCCAGCAACACATCAACGAAAAGGTTGAAGGAAAAAGGAGTATCCGCTGGCAGTTCGGAAAATGGGCACAGTTAGAAACACTTCTGCATGAGCAAGTCCATCTCTGGCAACAGAATTTTGGAATGGATCCGGTGAGAACAGGCAAGCCTTATCACAACAAGGAATTCGTGGGTAAATGTGAGAATCTGGGGCTGCATCCAATGCTAGGAGTTGGCTGTCATATCAAACTAGCTGATTGCCCCTTTGCAATCTTGATGAAGGAGCTAGGTGTAGAATCGCCAGATTTAAAGAAGCAAATGAAGGAGATGGGAAAAGATTGGTTTAAATCATGGCTGGACTCTCAAGATAAACGCAGGAAAGGTAAATCGTCTTTGAAAAAGTGGACTTGCCCGGTATGCGGATTAATTGCCAGAATAGGAATCAAAGGCAATCCTCTGATTCGCCATAATCCATGCGAGAAAAAGATGGGAAAGGTGGTTTTCTTTGAGCAAGAATAGGTATTCCATCTAAGTGGAAATTGCTTAAACCACAAAGACTTCTTTCCATATTTTAAAAATGAAATGTATAGATAGATTTTTCTCTTGGTTCACCTTTACTAAAGGTATATTTCAGAAATATCGGATTCATGAAGCCACCTGGTAATAATTCCAAATAAACATGAATATTTTCTTGTTTTTCGCTAATCTTTGCCTGACCTCTATTATCCCCTTTAAAAATCACATGTCCTGAACCATTCATCAAAATTTCATCTGGTGTTGATTCAATTGTTACTGATGTCGACTTAAAACCTCCAGCTCCACCGAGATGCGTATAAGGTGGTGTCATTTTTATATTACGTAAATTTATTATTGACTTACCTTTTCCTAAAGACACTTTTACATTGCATCTATGAAACGGAATTTGGATAGGATGATCAATCTTCACATCAAAATATAAATCTAGATGTAGGTAGAAACCAAATTCTTGATCATATTGCCTTACTTCGAAAAACCCGCTTAATAACTCAATATCTGGTACTTTTTGTTGTGGCGATAAGATTTGTATCAACTGGTTACGCGTCGCAGTTTTCACCATTGTTCCTTCTCGCCAAGGAACTTCTAGTGATACCGGACCACCACCTGTTTTTCCATGAAAAGGATTCTTTACTACGAAAGGAATTCTATTCGTGAGTATGTATAGACAAACAATGACTTTTCCATCATCATATAGGCTGAAGTCTGTAATATCAGGATAAATTCCATCAAAATACGAGATGGCTTTAGAATACCAATCCTGATAATCTAGTGAATTAACACCAACAACTCCTTCCTCTTCATCAACCCCAAATAGCCAAAGTAAAGGTGCGCCTCTTGAAGCATTTGCATGCCCTGCTATTCTTCTTGCTGCTTTATCTGGTTCAATCCAAGTTGATTTTAGTTCAACTCTCGAATTCTCGATTGGGTTACCATTTTTAACGAAATCAATAATAGATAATCCCCAATCTTCTATTTCATGGATTTTTTTCATTTCGAATTACTCCCTGATAATAAAAATTCTCTCTACTATAGGCCTGCTTAACATGAATTATACGCATGAAAATCGCTTCAATTGATTTATTTCAATTAGTTTGAGGCTAATCTTTCGTCGCAAAAGAAACCAGCTTGTTGAAAAAGCGATCTACCCTCTTCTTTTTTATCTAGATATTTATTCAGATGACTTGTTTCACGAACTCGATCGAGTAGTTTTCACGGCTTTTGATCCAAATTATTGGTAAAATTATCTATATTATAGGTTCACAAACAAGCTCCAGTAATTCAATCAAACACAGAATTTATATTGATACCGTTCTTCTGGGGAATATTGTCCAAATCTTATATTTATTTTGATTCGGACTAAATGTATTTGGTTAATTTCGTGCATTAAGATGTTGAGTTATCAACCAGTTAGCCCGTTTATTTTGGAGAATTTGATGAATAATCTCAATAACAAGTTTCTTTTTGCAATCTCTCTATTCATTCTTTCTTTGAATGGCTGTGGGCCTAGCCCATCTCCCACACCACAAGGAGAGACCATAATCGTCACCAGTGCCGCCAACAGCGGCCCCGGCACTCTGCGCCAGGCCTTGCTTGATATGCAAAGCGAATATACCATCACCTTTGACGCTGCCACCTTTCCGCCCGCCGCTCCAGCCACTATTTACCTTACCAGTGAATTGCCACATATTTCCCAAGGTGACATAACTATTGATGCCAGCAATGCTGGCGTGATCTTGGATGGTAGCAATATCTTGGAAGGAGAGTGGGTAACCGGGTTGACCATCCTCTTCGATGGCAACACAATTCAGGGACTGCAAATCATCAATTTTACTGGGTCTGGGATAGCGGCTTGTGGTGGTCACAACAACACAATTGGCGGCGATCGAAGGACCGGTGAAGGCCCGATAGGCCAGGGTAATCTAACCAGCAATAATGGCATTGGGTTCAATCTTTGTGATCGGGGATCTCATAACACTGTCACCGGCAATATCATTGGGACCGATCCTTCTACTACTGAGAATTGGGGTAATAAGGGAGCTGGTATCTGGATCGAAAACGGGATGACCGGAAATAAAATTGGCCCCGACAACATCATTGCTCACAATAACTTAGGTATTCGAATTTCAGGTTCCAACACATTAGGCAATACGATCACCCAGAACAGTATTTTTGACAACTCACTTGGTATTCGACAATGGGATCGTGGCAACATCATGTTGGATTCTCCCCAGATATTTGAGTTTGACATAGCTATGGGCTCTGTGACAGGTACTGCTTGTGCTAACTGCATCGTCGAGATCTTTTCCGATAGCGGCAATGAGGGGAAGGTATTTGAAGGCCAGACAACAGCCGATAGCTCGAGCGCCTTTACTTATGAACATGACGTTTCTTTCACAGGTCCTTATCTGACCGCGACAGCCACTGATGCTGATGGAACTACCAGCGAATTCTCATTCGTCCTCACGCATGCAATGCATCTTCAAGAGGGTAACACTCATGCCATTATCAAACTTCAGCACAAGCCTTCAAACGAACTAGAAGACAACCGCCTCGGAAGTCTACATTCCGGCTTCTGGCACCACATGGACTTTCAGGACTTTCAAGGAATTATCGATCGTGAAATCATACCAATGGGTCTAAAGCATGTAAAGATGACCATCAATGAGGCTGAATACTTCTTAAATATGGAAGTGAGTTTGAGTCTTGATTGGAGCAAGCCTGAATTATCAATCCCCCCTGTGTTTGATGACTATGTGACCGACCTAGTGTCACACGACATAACCATTATCTACCAGTTGAACTTCTGGGACAAGGCAAATCATCCCGGAGGCTGGGAGGTTTCATCCAGGTTCAAGACAGAAGAGGAAATTTCTCGCTATCTCGAATATGTCCGTTTCATTGTCTCCCACTTCAAAGGCCGCGTGCACTATTATGAATTGTGGAATGAGCCAGACGTTAAATTCCCATTGCAGTATATCGAACCTGCAGATTATATTAACCTTGCTAAACGGACAATCCCGGTTATCAAACAGATCGACCCACAAGCCAAAATCGTAGTTGGGAGTACTCCAACTTTTGCGGAGGCTCGGGAGTATCTGTTCAAAATCCTCAATTCGGATTTGATGCCAATGGCGGATGTTGTCTCATGGCATCCTTTGTTTGGCAATGTTCCAGATAGTGAACAATCCCCCGGATATTATGCCACCTATCCAACCTTGTTGGCAGAAATAATGGACACAGCCAAAAGCAATGGATTTCAAGGGGAATTCAATGTCGGCGAGATTTCGTACAATGGCCCAGGATGTGGTGGATGCAGTATTGACGACCCGTCCTTTAGCGATATCGTTTCGGCAAAGTACACCGCGCGCGGCATCATTTTACATTTAGGGAATGGTATAAGTTCAGGTGTTGGAGGCACATCGAGTGAAAGACACCTCCACACCAATACGATACGAAACATTGCTAATATATTCGCAGGAGCCAGCGCAGACGCATTCACTGTGGAAATTCAAACCGATGTGCAGAATATCAAGGCCTTTACGTTCACGAAGACAGACGGAAGCAAACTGGTAGCCATCTGGACAGACGGCGTGGCGGTCGAGATCGACTCAGGGATGCTGGCTACGCTGACCATCCCTAGTATTTCAGTAGGTGAAGTGACGGGCATTGACGTCTTGTATGGTTTCGAACAGCAGTTGATAACGAGCAGTGAAAACGATAATCTTGTTATCCGAGGCTTGCTAATTAAGGATTACCCAATAATTCTTCGGATTACAGAATCTTAATCACCTTAAGAAAACGGGCTAACCCAACATGAACCGGAAAGGCTTCGCCACAGGGTGAGCGGCGCGAAAAGCTAAGTTTGGTTCGGGTTAGCGGATGGTCTAGGGCAGAGCCGCCAAGCCCGTTACGCAACTGTTAGGTTGAATAATAGATGAATTACAAGTAAGATGGCTGAACAAGAAAATGATTGTAGGAGTGAAGATGTTTGTCTGTTAGGCTTGCCAAGCCGCCAACATGAGGGAGATGTACCGCGTGGTCAGGAAGCTAGGCGAGTGTCATGATCCCATTCATTGCTAAAGACTCCGGAGCCCCTTTTGTGCTTTTTGGCTTTATCCACCTGGCTGTACTAGGAATTGTTGGATTATTCGTTTTCTCCCTGTTTTTCATACGCAAATCTACCAATATAAAACTACGCAATCTGATCCGCTACGGTCTGGCTGGTTTGCTGATCATCAACCAACTAACTCGGCATATATGGCTCATTTATTTTGACCAGTGGAGCATTCAATGGAATCTCCCCCTGCACCTGTGCTCTATCTTTGTTTGGTTGAGTGCCTACATGCTGATCACCAAAAGTTATACGATCTTCGAATTCGCTTATTTCCTGGGCATCGGCGGCGCCTCACAAGCCCTTCTGACGCCCGATGTCGGCACCTACAGTTTCCAGTATTTTTACCTGATTCAGTTTTTCATCGCGCACGGCGGTGTTATCACGGCGTCGGCGTATATGGCTATTGTTGAAGGATATTACCCCACTTGGACCTCCATTCGGAAGGTTTTCATCTGGATAAATATCTACCTGGTGATCGTAACGGTGATCAACCTGGTGATCAACAGCAACTATCTCTATACCCTGCGCAAGCCCAATGTTACTACCCTGCTAGATTACCTTGGCCCCTGGCCATGGTATATTCTGAGCGCAGAAGGAATTGCTCTGATCATGTTTCTGACGCTCTACTTACCCTTTCTGCTCAGCGCTCGTAAGTCGTCCCAGGCTTCAGCTGCTGACAGATAGCTGAATAACTCAAATGTCCGTTAAAGCACGATTAGCACACGAACCCCATAACTAACACTCAAAGGACTCCCATACCCCCAATAAAAAAGGGGCTACTAACCAGTAGCCCCGATATCCACGATGGTGGTTCTAATTTTTGCGTGAGTTGACCCGCTTCGAGACCAGAGTTTGCGCCTACGCAGGCTTGCTCACTGACCAATACCCGTCCACCGACGAAGAACAGTCTGTTAAAACAGTTAAAAGTGGTTCATATTCAATAAAGCCTGATTGATGTTCGGATATACGATTGCGCCTTGGGCAGATAATGCGGATTGCTTTGATACTTCATCCGCAATTCCAATTTTCTTTACCTCAATTTGTAACCCTAAAAGATTAAGCAAATCTCCGGCTTTCTGTACCGCGATCATACCAACCGGCGTATCCTCGAATACAAAAATAGTGCTGTTGTTTAAATTTCGAAGATCTGACATTTCCCACTCAGCAGAGGGCTTTATGAAATAGGTCAGGCTCTTTTCCAAAGACCAACCGCTTGCCACCAGAATTGCTGCTAGAGCATGTTCATGGGCTGGTTTTGATAATTCTCCCACCTTGCGGCCAGTTTTTTCTGCCATCCAGCAGAGCTCCCTATATCCCACAATCGGCAAGCCTTCCAGCCCTACTAATTCAGCTCCCATATCGGCATCCGGCGCACCCGCAATCTCCTGCGGATCGCTTGATGGCCGGCGGGTCATAATCACGGCTCCATGGTCTGGATTTTCCATCCATCGTAAAACACTTTCAGCCATAGGCGTATTTAACAGCTGTTTATCATAGAGTATTAAATAGCTTTCAGTTCCAAATTGGGGCTTCTTCTGATAAGTACTTGTGTACTTTTTGCTTCCCAGGATCAATTCCTGAAACCATTTCATTGTGGGCGAGAGTTCGATAGATTCGCTCTTTTCGACCAGCAAACACGCCTGGCCAGCCGGTACATTGGCCTGGAATGCCAGTTCCGAAATTGCTGCCATTCCACGCGACAGTGCCGGGTCCTGCATTGGCTGTGCAGCAATCGCTGCAAACAGGTTTTCGAGGTCCAGGATAATCGGCTGATCCTGACCTTTTCCCCGGGAAACTCCTTTATGTTTCTCCAGTACCATTACTGCCATGCATAATGCGCTGGAATGCCATTCGCTGCTGATTCCCACCGCCTCGAACTGAGCGATCTGAGTATCTGATAGCACCACTTCTCCAAACTCAGTTGAAATCCCTGCCTGACGGACCGTTTCTTTCAACGCACGGTGATATCCTCGCGGCTTTATAAGAACCCCATCCATATCAAATATTAATATGTCCATTAATCCTTCTGCTTCGAGTGCCGATCTGCTAATTCCTTCTCAATCTCAGATAGGGAAATACCTTCCTGAACCAGAAGCACAAACAAGTGGTAGATCAAGTCAGCAGATTCTTCAATAGTACGTTGGCGTCTTTGTTTACTTGCTGCAATAATCACTTCAACTGCCTCTTCGCCTACTTTTTGCGCAGTTTTTTCGGATCCTGCATTCAGCAATTTGTTTGTATAAGACCCCTCGACAGGATTATGTTTCCGGTCTTCAATGATCTCAAATAGTTTAGTCAGCATTATTTTTATCCAATTCTGAATGAAAACAGGTGATTTTTCCTGTATGGCAAGCGGGACCGCGCGGTTTTACCAACAACAGCACTGCATCCCGGTCGCAATCAACCTTGATCTCGCGCACATCTAAAATATTTCCTGAGGTTTCACCTTTCAGCCAAAGCTTCTTTCGACTGCGAGACCAAAAATGTGCCTGCCTGGTTTTTCGTGTTAACGCCAGTGACTGGGCGTTCATCATCGCGACCATCAGTACCTGTCCGGTATCAATGTTTTGAGCGACGGCCGTCAGTAAACCGTTGGAATCGAATTTCAAAGGTTTCATTTCATTCACCATCCGCTGTCAATCTGATCGGGATTTTATTTTTATGCAGATATTGCTTCAATTCACCAATAGACAGGATCTTATCGTGGAACAATGTCGCAGCCAGAGCAGCCTCTGCCTGAGTTTCTCGAAATACTTCAACAAAATCTTCCATACTTCCTCCTCCGCCACTGGCGATTACCGGAACAGGCACAACCGAAGCGATCGCTTCAGTTAGATCGATATCAAAGCCATTCCGCGTACCATCACGATCCATACTGGTCAGCAAAATCTCACCTGCGCCTGCTGTGACTCCCTGCACAGCCCACTTGACCGCATCCATGCCAGTGGGTTTCCTACCCCCATTGATATATACCTCCCAACCGCCATTTGCCATATGTTTTGCGTCAATTGCCAGAACAATGCACTGGCTTCCAAACTGCATGGCACCTTCTGTCAGCAGCGAAGGTGCTTTTACAGCTGCTGAATTGATACTGACCTTATCTGCCCCAAAAAGTAAAGCTTTTCGAATATCTTCCACATCGCGGATCCCTCCCCCAACAGTCAGCGGCAGAAAAATCTGTTCAGCTATTGATCGAACAACTGTCAGTGTGGTCTGATGGCCTTCTGGAGTCGCAGAAATATCCAGGAATACTAATTCATCGGCACCCATCCTGTCATAAATTATCGCCTGTTCAACAGGATCACCAGCGTCCCGCAGGTTGACAAAATTGATTCCCTTGACAACACGCCCATCTTTAACATCCAGGCAAGGTATGATCCGTTTAGCGAACATTGAGCGCCTCCCGTAGCGTAAAATTTCCTTCATACAAGGCACGGCCAACGATAACACCGTCAAGTCCGGCCGCCTGCACCCTGGCAATATCCTCCAGCGCAGCTGTTCCACCTGATGCGATCACCGACAACTTTGTTTGATCTGCAAGTCGCTTTGTGCCTTCCACATCGATACCATTCTGCATCCCATCTTTTAGAATATTCGTGTAAATAAGTGTTTGCGCTCCGGCTTGCACCAGGGTTTTGGCCAACGTTGTTATACTTTTACCCGAAGGCGATCGCCACCCACGGCTCATTATTTCATTACCACAGGCATCAAACCCAAAAGCGATTTTTTTCCCGCCAAATCGTTCAATGACTTCTTTGCCAAAAATTGGATTTTCGATCACTGCTGTACCCAATACTATCCTTGAAACTCCCAAGGAGAGCATTACTTTTATATGTTCTTCAGTACGGATACCGCCACCCAATTGAATCTTCACCTTATCCTTCGCGGCAGATATTATCTTTTTGATCGCGACTTCGGTCTCCTTTGTATTTTCCCCAAAGGCGCCATTCAGATTGACAACATGCAGCCATTCTGCGCCCTGGTCGATCCAGTTTTGGGCGATATCTTTTGGGTTGTTCCCATACACGGTTTGGCGATCTCCTTTTCCCTGAAAAAGGCGAACTACCTTGCCAAAACGCAAGTCAATTGCCGGATATACAGTAAATTTGCTCATTTCATAGCTCCACAAAGTTCTTTAGAATTTGCAGACCGGTTTTCTGGCTTTTTTCAGGGTGGAACTGTGTGCCAAAGATATTCTCCCTCTCCACCGAAGAAGCAAACTGTACACTGTAATCGGTCGTTGTGAGCACATCTCCCTCGTTGTCTGGGACGCAGTAATAACTGTGATTGAAATAGAAGAAATCTCCGTTCCGAATACCATTCAATAAATTTGATGTCTTACATATTTCAACCTGGTTCCAACCTATTTGCGGCACCTTGATCCCCGGCTGACGAAAAGGTACTACTTTACCAAACAACAATCCCAGCCCCTGATGCCTGCCCTGCTCTTCACTCTCTTCAAAGAGCAATTGCATCCCAAGACAGATTCCTAAAAGCGGCTTATCCAAAGCTGTCGCCTCCCGGATTACGGGAACCAGCCTCCGGGAATCCAGATTCTTCATACCATCGGCAAACGCCCCGACCCCTGGCAGGACGATTTTTTCAGCACTCAAGATCTTCTCAGCATCATCTATCACCACAGCCTCACCACCCACAAATGCGACAGCTTTCCGGACAGAGTGCAAATTTCCCAACCCATAATTGATAATCGCGATCATCACAGCACGCCCTTGGAACTGGGAATACGACCATTTCTACGCTGATCAATCCGCACCGCTTTTGTCATGGCTCTCGCCATCGCTTTGAATAGAGATTCAGCGATATGATGGTTATCCCGCCCATAATGCACAATCACATGCAGGTTTGCTGCACTTGCAGAGGCAAAGGACTCGAAGAAGTGTTCCAGTAAGGTCGTGTGCAAACCACCCACCATCGGGGATGTCCACGCTGTTTTGAGTACGGCATTGGGACGGCCTGAAAAATCTACCACAACCTGTCCAAGCGCTTCATCCATAGGTACGGTTGCGGATGCAGTTCTTATGATCCCACGCTTATCACCCAGCGCTTGTTTAAAAGCTGCCCCCAGGGCTAAGCCACAATCTTCTACAATGTGGTGGGGGTCAATGTGCAGGTCTCCTTTTGCCTTGACCGTTAAATCAAACAGCCCATGGACCGCTATCTGAGTCAACACATGGTCAAAGAATCCAACCCCAGTCTCGATATCGAATTTACTACTCCCATCCAAGTTCACTTCGACCAAGATGTCTGTCTCTTTGGTTTTTCGTTCAATCTTTGCTTTCCTCATCATTCACCTTATTTCTTTCAAAGCTGCAATCAGTGCTATATTTTGATCTTCCTTTCCAACGCTGAGCCGGATATGGTCATTCAACCCCGGTTTGTTAAAATGGCGAATCAGGATCCCCTTTTTCCGTAATCGCTGTTTAACCTCGATAGCTGGAATCCCCTTCACCCTACACAAGATGAAGTTTGCCTGTGACGGATAAGCTTCCAGCCAGGGAACCTGCTCCAAAGCGTGATAAAGATCTTTTCGTAATTCAATGATCCTGGAGATATTTTCCACTGCCCTTGGAAGATTCCGCATCGTAACCACGGCCGCTTCCTGTGCCGCTGACGAAACATTGTACGGTTGTTTGGCCTTCATCAACATTGGTGCAAAATGTGAAGAAAAGACCCCGTATCCGATCCGCAGCCCGGCTAATCCTGCCCACTTGCTGAAGGTTTGCAGTACGACCAAATTCTGGTGGAATTGCACTTTATCCAGCACCGATTTTCCTTTATCGCTAAATTGGATATAAGCCTCATCCATTACCAATAATAAGGGGAGGTCTACCAACTGGCTGAACACCTCTTCAGAGATCATCCCCCCATCCGGGTTATTCGGATTTGCTAAAAATAAAATCTTTGGCTGGTGGTCCTTTACAGCACGTTGAATCCCCTCAAGATCAAGGGAAAAATCGGATCGGCGCGGGACCGAGATGAGACTTGCCTGATTCAATTTTCCACCAAAAGCGTACATTCCAAAAGTTGGAGGGCAGTTGATCTGCCTATCTCCTGGTTCTAAACTGACCCGCATGATCAGATCGATCAGCTCATCTGCCCCTGCTCCGACCACTATATTTGCTTCAGGTATCTGATGATGCTCAGATAAGAGCCGCCTGATCTTGCGGCTTTCCGGGCCTGGATAGATATGGAGTATGTCCAGAGAAGACAAAGCCTGCATCACTTCAGGTATGGGTCCATATGGGTTTTCATTGGCATCTAGTTTGATCAGTTGGCCAACCGGGATTTCTAACTCTTCCGAAAGCACATCAAATGGCAAAACCGGTTCATATGGAGGCATCTCCTGGATGTGTTGACGAATGTAATCGTCGAAGAAGCTCATTTCTCCTCCATCCTGAATCTCGCGGCGGCCGCGTGGGCAGTTAAACTCTCCAGGTCTGCCAGATCTGCTGCTATCCCACTGAGCGCCTGGGCTGTAGCTTTATCCAATCCAATCACACTGGAAATCTTGACAAAGTCCAGTACGTTCAGAGGAGAAGCGAAGCGAGCCGTACCACCTGTCGGCATGACATGGCTTGGACCGGCCACATAATCACCAAGGACTTCAAAAGAATGGTCGCCGAGGAAGAAACCACCCGCATTGTTGATTATCCCCATCAATTTTTCCGGCTGCTCAACCGATAGACACAGGTGCTCAACCCCAAAATCATTTGCTAAATCAGCTGCCTGCTCGAGAGATTCAGTTACCACAATCCCCCCAGCATTTTCAATCGAAGCTTTGATAATATCGCTGCGGCTCAGAGCGTCAGTTTGATCCATCACTTCCTTTTGCACCGCTTTCGCCAATTCAAGGTCAGGTGTTAGCAAGATCGCACAGGCCTGCACATCGTGTTCAGCCTGAGCCAGCAAGTCTGCAGCTACCCACTTTGGCATTGCGGTACTATCTGCGATCACCATTGTCTCGGTAGGTCCGGCAAGACCTTCCATACCGACCACCCCAAATAATTGCTGTTTGGCAAGCATTACGAACAGGTTCCCAGCACCAACGATCTTATCTACCTTTAACACAGTTTCTGTCCCAAACGCCAATGCAGCGATCGCTTGAGCGCCACCAATTTGATAGACAGTGTTTACACCACATAGATAAGCTGCTGCTAAGGTTGATGAGTCTGGTTCAGGTGGCGTTACTGCCACAACCTGACCAACCCCTGCTACCTGAGCTGGAATTACACTCATCAATAATGAAGATGGAAGCGGCGCAGTGCCGCCTGGTACATATATTCCTACCCGCTCGATCGGTGTGAAACGCTGCCCTAGCTGTCCACCCATTTCATTTGTGGTCCAACTTTGAATCGGTTGCTTCTTGTGAAAGGTTCGGATTCGGTTTGCAGCGGCCTGCATCGCCTGTTGTAATTTTAACGGAAGCTGCTTCCATGCTTGTTTAAGTTTGGCTTGAGGAATTGCAATTTCCTCACCGTTAAAATTATCTAACATTTGAGACCATTTTTGAATTCCACGGTCACCTTCCTGTTCAACTGACCGTAAAATTATCTCAACCGCCTGAGGGGGTCTCACTCCTTGACCAAAATATGTTTCTGTGCGTTGGATCGTAATTGGGGAATAATCGATCCGGTTAATGGCTTTCCGTTGCAGAATCTTTTGTTTTGCTTCTTCCACGTTATAGATTTTCATTTTTACCTCTTTACCTTTCTAATGCTGAAATCATCGAAATTAGTTCAAGTGGTTCCTCTTCAAAGATATAATTGACCGGTGAGACCACCACTCCGCTTCCGCCGATCTCCCGAATTTCCTGAACAGCTGTATGCAAAGACTCCTTGCGGACCACCACATGGATGGCATAAAAGTTTTCATCATCCCGGCTCAGAATCTGGGAAACGGTTGGGCCTTGCAGCCCGCAGATCACCGATTTCTGAAAGATCTTTTCTGAGATCTCGTCTACGCTGTTTGCCCGGATATTGGCGAAAACCGCCAGATTTTGTTTTCCTCTCAAATGAGCGCCAATCATCTCCAGTAACTGTGTAGCCATGGATAATGTGTCCAGGTTTGTCTTCAAGCGCTTATAGTTGGCAATCAGGCAGGCTTCTGCATCTAGAATTTTCCCTTCAGGCAGTTTTTTCAACCGATTGTCTCGCAGTGTTGTGCCTGTGGAAACCAGATCGACAATCAGATCTGCATACCCAACTGTCGGGGCTATTTCTAAGGCGCCTTCAGCTTGTATAACCTCGATCGGAATCTCAGTCTTGGATGTGAAGAAATCTTCTGCGAGTTTAGGGAACTTGGTTGCAACTTTTAGCGGTCGCTCCAATGACATCTGAAATTGCTGTAAATCTTCCAATGAATTGATCTCCACCCAATCATCGGGAATTATCACATTGAGTGTGCACTTGGCAAACCCCAGCTTACTGTGAAGCTCCAGGATCTTTCCATTGGAGTCTTTCTTTTCCAGGTATATATCTCCACCCGTGATCCCAAAATCCACGCTCCCGTCGCGCACACTGATGACGATATCCCCAGGCCTTTGGAAAATCACCTCGATTTTCGGCAACAACGGAATTGTTGCAATGTATTGGCGTGGGTTGGGTTTGTAAACCGGTAGGCCCACATCTGCGAGCAGCTGCATGCTCCCTTCCGCTAACAATCCCTTAGTTGGAAGAGCAACCCTGATTTTTCTATTCTGTTGGTCCATAAATACCTCCTAAATAAAAAGCGCCCCCCTTCCGGGGAGCGCTTGTTTTACGAATATGGTGTTTTTCTGACTTACAATCGTTTTAAAGCAGTCTTGCCCGATGAGGGAGTCGGTTGTTTCTTTGCATGATGGTGATGGCAAGACATAAGGTTGAAATTCATTACGCGTGATTTTATCACAATTGATCAACCTTTTCAACAACTTTGATTGATTGACCTATTATATGTATTGAATTGGGCTTATCTATACTTGTAGAGGGGACTACATGATAGTAGCCCTGATATCTAGGGGTGGCTGACGGGGGTTTCCTGTGATACATCAGGACAGGAAATCCGCAACATCCTGTTCCACAGGCAGGCGTTTTACCCAGCTAACGAAGCGGTCGTAATCGGTGATGAATAATCTGTAATTACAAGCCTTGCGGTGATAAGATAGCAAACGAAAATCGGGCGCACAACTGTGCGCCCGATGTGTTGTCAGAAAAGCAATTTCCTACGCTTCGCGGAATTCACCTTCCACTACGTCCTCGCCATTCTGGCCTGGTCCGCTGGGGGACTGTTCATTCTGCTGGGCTGACTGCTGTACCAACGCTGTGTAGATCTGCTGCAGTTCGTTGGTCAGGTTCTGGATGGCTGCCCGATCGCTGCCTTCCATGGCCGTTTTCAGTGCTTTGATTTTGTTCTCCAGATCAGGCGTGCTGGCGATGTTCTGCTCCTTGAGTGTTTTCTCCACCTGGTAGATGGCATTGTCTGCCTGGTTGCGGGCGTCAATCACGGCGCGCCGATCTCCATCTGCTTGTTCGTGCACCTTGGCGTCCTGCACCAGTTTTTCCACCTCATCGTTTTTCAAGTTTGTGGAAGCAGTGATGGTGATATGCTGCTCTTTCCCTGTGGCTTTATCCTTCGCGGTAGCGTTCAGGATGCCGTTGGCGTCGATATCGAAAGTCACTTCGATCTGCGGCAGTCCGCGCTGCGCGTTTGGAATGCCCTCCAACCGGAAGCGCCCTAAGCTCATGTTATCAGCCACCATCTGACGCTCACCCTGCAGGACATGGATATCCACAGATGTCTGGTTATCCTCAGCGGTTGAAAAGATCTCGCTTTTTTTCACCGGAACGGTTGTATTGCGTGGGATGAGTGTCGTCATCACGCTGCCCAGCGTTTCTACACCCAGTGAAAGCGGAGTCACATCCAACAGGAGCACATCCTGCACTTCGCCGGTCAGTACGCCGCCCTGAATGGCCGCGCCTACAGCGACGACCTCGTCCGGGTTGACGCTTTTATTGCCATCTTTACCGGTCAGCTCTTTCACCAGTGTTTGCACCATCGGCATGCGCGTCGCGCCGCCAACCAGGATGACCTCGTTTAGATCGTTCGTGGAAAATCCGGCGTCTTTCAGTGCGGTGGTAACAGGCGCTTTCAGGCGTTCCACCAGTGCGCTGCTCAGCTGATCAAATTTCGCGCGCGTGAGTTTTTCAACCAGATGCTTTGGCCCGCTGGAATCCGCTGTGACATACGGTAAGTTAATCTCTGTTTCCATCACGGAAGACAGTTCGATCTTGGCCTTTTCTGCGGCTTCACGTAGCCGCTGAAGCGCCTGGCGGTCCTGGCGCAGATCAATTCCCTGCTTGCGCTGGAACGTATCCGCTGCCCAGTTTACGATCACATGATCCCAATCATCCCCACCCAGGTGAGTGTCGCCGGATGTGGATTTGACCTCAAACACACCGTCACCAATTTCCAGGATGGAAACATCAAATGTCCCACCGCCCAGGTCAAATACCAGGATTTTTTCGTTTTCTTTCTTATCAAGCCCGTAGGCAAGCGCCGAAGCGGTTGGTTCGTTGATGATGCGCAGGACGTTCAACCCGGCTATCTTGCCGGCGTCCTTCGTCGCCTGGCGCTGGCTGTCGTTGAAATATGCCGGCACCGTAATCACTGCGTCGTTCACTTTCTCGCCCAGATACGCTTCTGCGTCCGCTTTCAATTTTGAGAGGATCATCGCGGATATCTCCTGCGGTGAGAAAGCCGTATCGTTCTGCGCTACCTGTACGCGCGCGTCACCGGCTGGGCCCTTGGTGACCGTATAGGGCACCATCCCGCGCTCCTGTTCCACTTCATCAAACTTGCGGCCCATAAAGCGCTTGATCGAGTAGATCGTGTTCTCCGAGTTGATGACTGCCTGTCATTTAGCAGTCTGGCCGACCAACCGCTCACTGTTCTTGTTAAAAGCCACCACAGACGGACATAAACGTGATCCTTCTGCCGTGCTGATCACAGTCGGGTCACCGCCTTCCATTACAGCAACAACGCTGTTCGTTGTGCCTAAGTCAATACCTATAATCT
>CAZBCD010000027.1:0-15613 GCA_964490205.1 uncultured Pelolinea sp.
CGAGAAAGAAGCTGACCTGGCGCTGAACAAAGGTCTTGTCCTGCCCGCCCATGATTACATCCTTAAATGTTCGCATACGTTTAATGTCCTAGATACGCGCGGAGCTGTTGGCGTCACGGAACGGCAAGCGCTATTTGGACGCATGCGTGACTTATCCCGCCGCACAGCTGAAGCATACGTTGCCCAACGCGAAGAACTTGGTTTCCCCTGGTTAAAAAAGCCAACCATACGAGGTGAAAAAGTCCAAGAGCTATCTTCAGCTGAAGAACAAATGAACTTACCATCCGCAGTTGATTTACCGGAAACCGCCGATCTGCTCGTTGAAATCGGCACTGAAGAGCTTCCTGCCGCAGACCTGGAAGAAGCGCTTTCTCATCTAAAAGAAGCAGTACCAGAAATGATCAACAGCTTGCGGTTATCTTTTGATGAACTGGTGGTATTGGGTACTCCCCGTCGCCTCGCTGTGCATATTCACGCTCTATCCTCCCGGCAGGAAGACCTGACCCTTGAACTAAAAGGTCCGCCCGCAGATCGGTCCTTCGACAAGGACGGCAGCCCCACATCCGCTGCCATTGGCTTTGCGCGCAGTAAAGGGCTTGAAATCAAGGACCTTACAAAAAAAATTATTGACGGCGGCGAGTATTTGGTTGCCGAGGTTCATGAAAAAGGCCAATCGATCAGTGATATTCTGCCGGAAAAGCTTACAGAATTAATTGCTGGTATCCACTTTACCAAGTCTATGCGCTGGAATGAAAGTGGGGCAGTATTCTCACGGCCTATCCGTTGGTTAGTGGGATTGTACGACAGTTCAGAAATGATGTTTGATTATGCGGGGTTGACAGCTGGCAGAACCACTCGCGGTTTACGCTTTTCCTCCGCTGAGAAATATTCCCTAAAAGACGTGAATGATTATTTTTCATTCCTCTCCTCACAGGGAATCATCAGCGATATCAACGTGCGCATGGGGGTCATTAATAAGCAGGTTGCGAAATTGCTTTCATCGGTAAAAGCATCCACTGATATTGATAAGAACCTTCTTTCTGAAGTAAATAATCTTGTAGAAGCCCCAACTGCTCTTTTGGGTAATTTTGACCGCTCGCATCTTGAACTGCCCCCCGAAGTGCTTGTGGGAGTAATGAAAAAACATCAGCGCTATTTCCCCGTGTACGATAAGAAAGGCAAACTGATGGCTCATTTCATCACCGTGCGTAATGGAAATGACCAGCACCTTGATATTGTTGCCCATGGGAATGAAGAGGTCATTCAAGCCCGCTTTGCGGATGCCGCTTTTTTCATGCGTGAAGACAGCCATCATAAACTGAAGGATTTCATACCAAAGCTCGATTCCCTAACTTTTCATCCAAAATTAGGGTCCATGCGCGCCAAATCCGAGCGTGTTTCTAATATCTCCGGTAAGATTTCGACTGACCTTGGATTGTCTGCAAAGGAAAAAAAGGTCGCAGCGCGTGCTGCGCAGTTATGTAAGGCCGACCTTGTTACTGATCTGGTTGTGGAAATGACCTCTTTACAGGGTATAGTCGGCAAATATTATGCGCTGCGTGATGGAGAAGACCTGCCAACCGCTCAAGCAATCGAAGATCACTACCTTCCCAGACAGGCAGGTGGCGTTTCTCCAAAATCCAAGCCGGGCTTGGTAGTTGGTTTGTCAGACCGGCTTGATTCTCTGGTTGGTTTATTCGCGGTTGATATGGCACCAACCGGTACCAAAGACCCATTCGGTTTGCGCCGAGCGGCTATTGGGCTGGTACAGAACCTAATGCAGTGGAAAGTGGATTTTGACCTCAGATCGGGGATTGAATTGGTGTCTTCCTTCCAGCCAGTCGCGGTCTCTCTTCCCAAACAGCAGGCATGTTTAAATTTCATTATTGGGCGGCTTCAGAACATCCTTCTTGAAGAAGGTTATCGCTACGATGTGGTAAATGCCGTGTTAGCTGAACAGGGATTCAATCCTTCAGCCGCATTAATCGGTGTGATCGAGTTGGGTGAATGGGTAGAAAATAATAAATGGTTTACCATCCTTCCCGCCTTCTCTCGTTGTGTGCGCATTACCCGCGATATATCGGAGGAATTCAAAGTTAAACCGGAAAAACTCATCATGGATGAAGAGAGAGCACTGTTTGAGAGTGTAGAGCAAGCGGCTCCCATAGTTTCAAACGCCGGCACGGTGAATGCATTTATAACCGAGGTTGAACAGATGGTCCCTTATATCAACCAGTTTTTCGATAACGTGCTCGTGATGGATAAAGACTCAGCCGTCAAAGAAAATCGGCTTGCTATTCTGCAGAAAATTTCCGCCATGTCTATCGGAACAGCAGATTATTCTCAGCTGGAAGGGTTCTAAGAAAAGAGGTTTTTAATGGCATCTATTCAAGAAAAGGTCCAATTCAGTGGAAAAACTGACAAAGAGATTTATGATGCGGCCATCCAGGCAGTACCGCAGGCTGGCTTGGAAATCTGGAAAAAACGAGAGTTAGCCCGCCTGGTACTCGCTCATGGCGAATACAAAGGTGAACAAGTGCGCTGCAATGTTGTAACGAGTATGGTGGATGGCAGCACAACCATTACAGCCGAATCAGATGGCCTTGATGAGAAAGCTCTTACACTTATCCTGAGTCGTTTGCAGGTAGAACTAAAGGCATTGTTACCTTGACAAATCAGCAATCGCCCTTGCAATCCTGCAGTTTTTCTATTAAAGTAAAACTGTTTTGAAGATGGTTTTTTGATTTTTAACATGAACACAATTGATGAGATTAAAAATCAACTTGATATTGTAGATATTATTTCCGAATCTGTAAAACTGCGCCGAAGCGGAAAGAATTACACCGGGTTCTGTCCTTTTCATGCCAATACCCGCACGCCCGCATTCGTTGTTTTTCCAGAAACTGGTACATGGCGCTGCTTCGGTGAATGCAATGAGGGTGGGGATATTTATCGATTCGTGATGAAAAAAGAGGGAGTAGATTTCCGCGAAGCATTAAAAATGCTTGCTGACCGTGCCGGTATCCAATTAGAACCATTAACACCGCAAAAAAAAGAACGAAATGAGCGGGAAGATTATCTGTGCAAGCTCCTTGAAGAAGCTGTTATCTTCTATCGACATCAATTGATAAGCACCGACGCTGGAAGGGAAGCACGTACATACTTGCGCGAAAAACGCGGTATTAAACCGAAAACGGAAGAGGCTTGGGAACTCGGATACGCTCCCAAAAGCTGGGATGAAGTTCTCAAACACTTCAAGAATAAAGGGTATCCCGTAAAGGATATAATCGAGGCCGGTTTATTGACTGAGAAGCAGGATGGGAAAGTATACGACCGTTTCCGCCACCGCATCATGTTTCCCATCCGAAATATGTCAGGCCAAATGGCAGGGTTTGGTGGCCGCGTGCTCGACCCGAACGATATTCCCAAATTCATTAATTCCCCCCAGTCTATCCTCTTTGATAAGAGCGGTTTATTGTACGGATTAGATAAAGCGCGCAAGCCAATTCGCAGTTCCAACCAGGCTGTCATAGTTGAAGGATATTTTGATGTTATTGTTGTCCATCAGGAGGGATTCCAGAACGTCATCTCCCCTATGGGAACAGCCCTAACAGAAGTACAAATGCGCATGCTCAAGCGCTTCACACGCCGTTTTATCATGGCACTCGATCCTGACGCAGCCGGGCAGAAAGCGACACTGCGGGGGCTCGAAGTGGCTCGAGAAGCGCTCGACCATAATAGCGATCCTGTTTTTGATGCCCGCGGACTACTCCACCATGAATCCCGCCTGCAGGCTGATCTCCGCGTCAGCACATTGCCGGATGAACTTGACCCAGACGAAATCGTTCTCCGTGATCCTGGCGATTGGGAGCAGATCATTCAGACTGCCAAACCGATCATATACCACGTTCTTGATTCTCTGACAGCCGACCAGGATTTGGATGACCCGAAGGTCAAGAGCACAATTGCTGCCCAGATCCTACCGCTGGTTAAAGATATTTCAAATCCGGTTGAGAGGGATGCATACCGTCAGCAGATTGCCCGCGTTCTTAAAGTGGATGAACGCGCGCTGCTTGATTTGGCTGTTCCTACCGCAAGAACCCGCAGATACCGAAAGAAGACTCGTCAACCCAGTGTCCAACCCGCCAGTACTGCGTCGCCTTATTTCAAAGAGCAGGAAAAGCTTAATATGGTCGAGCGAGAAATCCTTGCCCATCTCATTAAATTACCGGAATCAAAATACAAAATTGACCGTTTTCTGCGCAGCAGCGGGTTGATTCATCTAACAGTTAGCGACTTCACAAGCACGGAGAACCAGCATATCGCCAAGATGATATTTGACTCGCTCTCACAGGATGACCTGGATCCTGTTGATTACATCACTTCAAGAATGGAAGGAGAATCCATTCTCACAGAAATCAATCACTCTCAACCGCCGAAAACCTTGGATGAAGAGAAAAACACTGAACTCCGTCAGCTCGAAGAGACTGCCCGACTGGTGATGCAAGCGCGCCAGTTGTCTGTTAATCAGCAGATAAAAGATTTCCGGTTCCTTCAATCCAGCCAAGATGAGGAAAATACCGGGGAACAAAGTGTAGTTCTTCAGGACCGCCTTTTGGATTTGATAAAGAAGCGGGGTCTGCTTGACCACGCGCTCTCGAAACCTGTAATTATCCAATGAAATTTCCCTCATGTATAATTATTCACAAATAAAGAGAGTGAACAATTAATATATAACTGTTTCTAAAATTTTTATGAGGATTCGCCAGTAAGATATGTCGCGGGATGGGAACGAATTCAATCAGGGTATCGGAGCAGAAGAGAACAATACTGAATCTTTCCCAGATGATGAGAAGATGAACAGAGAAAACAACAAGGATGATAGTCAGATCATATCAGATATATCTTCTGAAGCAGTCTATTCCTCAGGATTATCTCACGACCCCGTGCGGCTGTATCTTAAAGAGATCGGTCAGATTAATCTCCTAACCGCCGAAAGTGAATTCCGCCTTGCAACACGTAATGAAGCAAATACGCGGCTTGATTGGCTTAGAACCCGCGAGCTTGAAGGAGATTCAGAGCAAGCAGCTCTGAACATTGTATTTACGCAGATTCTCACAGATCTTCACCAAACATTCAGTAATCTGCAGCTGTTCTGTCAGAATAACCAAGCTATTGACCTACCGGATTTTTGTTTGGTTCTTTCTGAGGCGCAGGCTCTCCGCGCTCAGTGGAACATTGACGAGCCATCCTACACCCGCAGCTACCTGGAAATCTATTGGATTGATAATAGAAGAATATCCGATGAAGTGCGCGCGGAAGTGGTCAATGGCCTTGTCCAGGAGGTATATGCGTTTTTTTTAGCAAGCTACCTACTGCCAGACGATACAGCATTATATCTTTTGGAATTCCTTCAGAAAAAAGGTAAATTACCAACCAAACGCACGATGGTTAAACATCTTCCAAGCACGGATATGCTTATGAAGACATGTGAATATATCGAATTCCTCTCAGATGAAGCCACAACCGTGCTCATCAGGGCAAATTTGCGCCTTGTCGTAAGTGTAGCAAAAAGATACATCGGGCGGGGAATTAACTTCCTTGATCTAATACAAGAAGGTAATTTAGGGCTCTTGACGGCGATCGCTAAATTCGATCCTGCGCGCGGTTATAAGTTCAGCACCTATGCCACCTGGTGGATCCGCCAATCCATCAGTCGTTATATAGCTGAACAAGCGCGTACTATCCGCATTCCAGTACATTTATTTGAATCTATATCAAAGCTTCTCCGCATTCAGCGCTCACTTGTGCAGAAGCTTGGGCGTGATCCTACACCCGAAGATCTAGCGCTTGAATTCGATTTACTTTCCACAGAAGACCGAGCACATGTTAAGGACGCGCTTAGAAATGGTAACCCTATCGATAAAAAACTTCAAAAACGCTGGGATATGGCTGCCGAAAAAATACAGCGAATCCTTAAGTCCGCAGAAGAACCTATTTCGCTCGAACGACCCATCGGTGATGAGGACAGCAGCCAATTGGGAGATTTCATTGAGGATGATGAAGCAATTGAGCCAATGGATGCAGCCGCTCGTGAAATGCTGCGTGATCAGGTCCAGAGCGCATTGGGGGCACTTTCTGAACGTGAGCGCCAGGTTCTGGAATTACGGTTTGGCTTGGTTGATGGTAAAGATCACACACTTGAAGAAGTCAGCAATTACTTCAATGTGACCAGGGAACGAATTCGTCAGATAGAAGTCAAAGCGCTTCGTAAGCTCCGTCATCCTACACGCAGCCGGGAACTTCGTGAATATTTGTAAAAAAATATGGTGGTTTACTTGCTTGCATGTGTTTTTTAAGCGTGATATAATGCCAACGCAATAAAAAAGCAGATCGTTTCAAATTGGGCAGATCAACAAAGATAATTACCTGTCCACTCAATCCCTAATAAATGAATAATAAACTTTTCTTATCACGAATTTCAATCATGGGCGGCGTTTGCATACATCAAATCTAAATCAGAAAACGGGTTATTAAAAATGAAAATTGCAGAATTAGAATTAAAATCATTGGCTGAATTGCGAAAAATGGGAGGGGAACTTTGCATTCCAGGCGCCAAAAATCGCAAGAAAGAATACCTAATGGTCTCCGTAGCCAGTCGGACAGTGGAAGAAAGCAGCGAAGATGGAGCGGGAAAAGTGGAGAAAGGGGGTGGCGTTCTCGAGGTCATGCCTGAAGGTATTGGCTTTTTACGCGAGAACTATCAGATGAGCAAGAACGATATCTATGTCTCGCAGGCGCAGCTGCGTCGATTAGACCTGAGAAATGGTGATCTTGTTTTCGGAAAAATTCGCCCCCCTCGGGAATCCGAGCGCCATTATGGACTTGTGCATGTTGAATCTGTCAATGTAACACCTGTTGAGGAATCTAAACACCGCATCAAATTCGCAGATCTCACACCTATATTTCCTGACCAGCTCATCGATTTGGAAACCAAGAAGAATGTCCCATCAAACCGTCTGATCAACCTGATCGCGCCCATTGGCCGTGGTCAACGCGCGATGATAGTGTCTCCCCCTAAAGCAGGAAAAACAACAATCCTTAAGGACATCGCCAATGCTATCTCTGAAAATTATCCGGAGATCAACCTGATGATCAGCCTCATTGGCGAACGCCCCGAAGAGGTAACCGATATGGACCGTTCTGTTCAAGGAGAAGTGATCGCCTCTACCTTTGATGAACCAGTTAAAGCGCACGTGCGTACAGCAGAAATAACACTTAACCGTGCCAAGCGGCTCGTAGAGATCGGCCATGACGTCGTTATTCTCATGGACAGCCTTACCCGTTTAGCTCGTGCATATAACCTTGTGGTAAGCCCATCTGGTCGAACACTTTCCGGTGGTATGGATCCCTCAGCGATATACCCACCCAAGCGTTTTTACGGCGCCGCCCGAAATATTGAGGATGGCGGCTCATTGACGATCATCGCTACTGCATTGATAGATACGGGATCTCGCCTGGATGATGTGGTCTATGAAGAATTTAAAGGTACTGGAAATATGGAATTGCATCTTTCCCGCCGCCTGCAGGAACGGCGTATTTTCCCGGCTATCGATATAGAACGGTCATCCACCAGGCGCGAAGAGCTTCTTATTAGCCCTGATATTCTCAAACAAGTCTGGCTCATGCGCCGTATGTATCTCCAGATGATCAGCAACCCCCCTCAAGGGGCGGGAATGGATACCGCGGTTGCTTCAGATGCAATTATTAACAAGATGAATAAGACCAAAAACAATATCGAATTTTTGGAAGCATTGACTGCAGAGAAGTAAAGTGGCTTTCTTTAAGAAGAAAGAGAGAAAACAAGAAAATAGCAAGGAAGGACGGGCCTACCCCGCCTGGTTGGTCACTGCGACCTGGGCTATCGCTGGGCTTATGATCGGATTAATGGGTTTCTCATTATTCCAATATTTTTCAGGGCGGTCGCTTTTCGCTTTCATCAACATGCCAAGCCGGCTGGCTGACAGCACAGTTGATTCTTCCCTGCCGGATTTCGCACCTTCAAAACCATATGAATCTGTCGAACGCAGCGCTAATCCTGATACTGTTCTACCGGTTGGTTCCCGCAAGGAAGTGGTTGAATATACTGTGGATACAGGAGATTCCCTTTTTGGCATCGCTGAGCGATATGAGGTAGAGCCGGAAAGTGTCTTGTGGGCAAATTCAGATACCCTCAATGATGACCCACACTTGATTTCCGTTGGTGTAAAATTAAAAATTCCCCCAGTAAACGGCATCCTCTATCAATGGAAAGAGGGCGATAAGCTGGATGAGGTGGCTGCTAAATACAACGCATCCGTAGACGATATTCTTCTCTACCCTGGTAATGATCTTGATATAACCGATCCAGTCATCGAGCCAGGTTCACTTCTTATGATACCCGATGGATATCGTCCTTTACAGCCCTGGGTTGTACCAGTTGTAGCTGGCGATGATGCCGGCGTTACTGCGCAGATTGCTGGGCCTGGATCATGCACACCCAGCGGCGGCTCCTACGGAACATACTCGTTCAGCTGGCCGACCCCTTACTACGGGGAGATTACCGGTAATGATTACTGGAGCGGACATCAGGCAATTGATGCCAAATGTTTCCAGGGTGATTCTATCTTCGCTTCCGATTCTGGCGTTGTCATTTACGCAGGGCCGATCAGCGGTGGATACGGCAACCTGGTGGCTATTGATCATCAGAACGGATATCTCACCCTATATGCCCACTTAAACGGTTTTAATGTGGCTTGCGGGCAGAGTATCTCACAGGGACTCCCGATCGGCTTCTGTGGTTCTACCGGAAACTCAACAGGTGCCCACCTGCACTTTGAAGTGCGCCAGAATGGCGGCTTTGTTAACCCCTGGCATGTATTGCAGTGAAAAGAATTGATTAAGCATTAAGCCCGCATTCGCGGGCCTTTTTTATAAGAGGCTTGGCGGATTTACATCAATCCGCCAGCCCTCCAACTTCAACTGCCTTACAAGTTGTTCGGGTCGGTTGCCTTTTAGAATTATCTGCCAGCGGTAATATCCACTTCTTTTTCCGAAATATGGCGGTGCGGGACCTATCATCTGAAGTGTCCTGTCCGCAGTGTTTTCGATTATTTCTGAAATTTTCGATGCAAGGTCCATAGCCCGTTCTTCCGCTGTTTTCTGGTTAAGGTCACGTGTTTCAAAGCGGATAATGCGGGAAAAAGGCGGGTACTGCAGGTCTCTTCGGTACGCTAATTCCGCGCGGTAAAATCCCGCAAAATCATGCTCAGCCGCATGCTGTATCGCATAGTGTTCCGGCTGAAAAGTCTGCAGGATCGCTCTTCCGCCTAATTGGCTTCTTCCTGCACGGCCGGCAACCTGTGTCAGGAGTTGAAATGCCCGTTCTCCTGCGCGGTAATCTGGAAAATTCAACCCTACGTCAGCCATTATTGCGCCTACCAGCGTAACAAGCTGAAGGTCCAACCCTTTTGCCAGCATCTGGGTCCCAATCAGCACATCTGCATTATGCCGTTTAAAATGGGAAAGAATGATCGCTTCAGATTGTTTTCCAGCAGCCGTGTCCGCGTCCCAGCGCAAAATCCGGGTTGAAGGGATCAGATCAAGGAGCGCTTGTTCTACCCGTTCTGTGCCCATGCCATATTGGCGGATACGTGTACTGCCGCAATCCGGACATTTTTTCATCAGGTTTCGTGTGTATCCGCAGGTATGGCACACCAGGTGATGGGAGTCTTGATGATACGTCAGTGGAAAATCACATGGCGGGCATCGGGCTGTATAGCCGCAATCCCTGCAGAAAACGATTGTCGCGCTACCCCGTCGATTGAGATAAAGTATTGCTTGCTGCTGTTTATCAATAACCTTGCGCAGCGAATCCTGCAAGGTTCGGCTGAAAATAGATCTGTTTCCGTGCTGCAGTTCTTCTCTCATGTCCACAATTTCAACACTCGGAAGTGGTAGATACGTGACTTTTGAATGCTCCCCCATGCTTCCAGTTTGTGTAGCGATCCGTTTATCAAGGTTGATCACCGGCCATTGGTGGTGCTGGGCACGAAAATACAGACCCACATTTGGTGTGGCTGATCCAAATATAACAGCCGCGCCTGTGATTTTACCTAGGATGATAGCTGCTTCTAGGCTGTGGTACACGGGCCCCATCTCTCCTTGATAATAGGAATCATCGTGGCACTCATCCAGTATGATCACTCCGGGTCTTGGTAATGGTGTCAATAGGGCGCTCCGCGGCCCTATCAACACAGAAATCAATCCCCGCCTTGCACGCCGCCATGTGTCATAGCGCTCTCCGAGTGATAACCTGGAATGAATTACTCCGACCCTCCCTGGAAACCGGTCTAAAAATCGTTGAATAGTTTGTGGGGTAAGTGATATCTCTGGCACCAGAACAACAGCTTGTTTTCCAGCCTTTTCTGTCTGTTCCACCACCCGTAGATATAACTCTGTCTTTCCAGAACCGGTGATCCCTCGGATAATTATCGGTTGAGAATCTGGGGATTTCAGTACCTGTTGTATCTTCTGCCAGGCAGTTAGCTGGTCTTTCGTTAGCTGCGGTTTGGCTGTTCCCTCTGGTGAAAACTTTTCAACAGGATCCCGGACAGCTTCTCGAGAATTGATTTCAACCAGCGCGCGTTCTTCCAGATATCGAATATCAGCGGAGGATGCGCCCGTGGATGCATAAATATAGGATACATCGACATATTCTCCCTCTCTAACCAGCAATTCTAATATCCTTCGCCTCCGATCGGATGCGGTTGATCCTTTTCGCCCTGTAGCTATGCTATTGATTGACTCTATACCCAATTCTGAATTGATTCTGACGGTGTTGATCTGCTTTCTTGTGGTCTTAGGTGCCGGTAAGATCGGTTGAGTAATAACCAATCCCCTACGTATCAGCGGCCGCATTGACCTGCGCCAATCAATATGCCTGAAATTACTATCCAACTGCCGTCCCCGCAGGGCACCTCGCTGTGTGAGGGTATCAATTAAACGCCGCTGGGTTGGTGTTAAAGATGATTGGTCAACATCATCTGGCAGGTCTGTTTCATACAGAGTATCAGCACGCTGACCCAAGCCAGGAGGCAGCATAGCGGTTAGATATGCGGAAACCGGTTGAAAATACATTTCTGACAACAATTCTGCCAGTTCGATGCAATGCGAATTGACAACCGTTTCTTCATCGAGCACACCGGTTATCTCTTTTATCTCTGGGTAATCGCTGTTTGTCTTTAAGCAAACCACAATTCCCTGTACCATTTGCTTGCCAAATGGTACAGCGACCAGATGCCCCAGCTCCAACCGTTCCCGCCAGTTTACAGGGATCAGGTAATCAAATTGATCATGCACTCCCGGCACATTGACAGCAACCTGCGCGAATTGAATCATCCCCTGTTTTTCCTTCCTGAATTTCTTTTTCAGAGTGTCACAGCCGCGGAACCATATCCCACAACAGACGTCATATCCCCGGTTGAATCCGCAGAAGTACTGTAATTAAGGATAAAGGCCTCCCTCGCGCCCGCTTTCATTGTCAGCCAAAGCATCACCGCGACAGCCGAAGCGCCGCATGCAGAAGCGCTGCCTTCCTTTTCTGCGGATAAGACACCCTCAGGATTCATTTTTTTGATTTGCTTCAACATTTCAGCATCCATCACCTCAGCAATATCTAACGGGAAAAAATGTGAAAGATCAGTGCTTGCAATGATCACAAAGGATTGATCCTTAACCACATTAAACAACTCCTCGGCTGTTTGCTCGAGTACATGGGCGTCGCTGCTGCGAACCATCAGAGGGAGCAGCTTAAAATCTGATTTCAAAGCACGCTGAAGAAATGGCAGTTGGATCTCCAATGAATGCTCTTGGTCATTACTCACCTGATGGATCGGAATATTGGTCTTTTTCAGGGCTTTCTCTAATTCAACAAGAGCATCTGTATCCACCGGAATTTCACCTAATGGTGTACTGTATGCTTGAAAACCTGTTGTGATCAGATCACCCGGAAAATATTGGTGAAAAGGAGAGAGGATGACAACCAAGTCTCTCTTCTCACCCTTGATAATTTTATAGGCATAACCTGCGGTTTTTCCTGAAAAGCGGTGGCCGGCGTGTGGAGCGGTTAAGCCGATCACTTTCCCATGGATATCTTCTTTTGTAACCTTTGCATCATTGATAAAAGAGTCGATTTGATTACTTAGTGCAGTTGGTTCGCCGGTATACCAGGTGCCAGCGATTGGGGAAGGGCGTGAAGTTGATTTAAAATCCATCGTTATCTCCTCATCCTGATTATATCTTCATAAAATAGGGCGGTTAGCCCGTCCATTTCAGATTTATTAGTAAGGAAGATAATGATGTGGATTGACCCGATTGTAATCACCGCTAATTAATTCATAGTGCAGGTGCGGTCCGCTGGAATTTCCAGTACTGCCCATGTATCCGATGATATCACCCTGGACTACAAATGAGCCGCAGCTAACATTCAGCGATTCTAAGTGACCATACAGCGACTGCCATCCATTGCCGTGATCAATCGCAACCACATTACCGTACCCCCAATCACTCCACCCCGCGTAAACAATCACACCATTGTCTACCACATACAATGGGTCATTTAGATCTCCTGCCACATCAATACCCCAATGATTGACCTCCGGCGAGAAATCATATCCTGATATAGTGGTTTCAGCCGCCGGCCATGTAAACACGCCTGTTCCGATCGGCCCTGCAGTAGCAGGTGCGCATTTACCATCACCCCAAATTGCTGATTCAGCCGGTTCGTCCCGGGCAAGTATGGTAAGGGTCCAGTCATAAAAGAAACGCGAACCGCCAGGCGCGAATATCGCCGTCCCTGGTTCAATATTAGGACTGGCATAGTCTCCAATCGTTTCATAAGATAGGTGATTTCCCGGCCATTCGATGATCACTTCCGGGGTCACATTCAATCCATTCGATACACCATTCAATCCATCACCAGTGTTCCAAGTATACAGAACTCCATCGGTAGGGGGAATTGTCAGAACCTGACCGGGATAGATGGCTGCCGGATTATCTCGCAGGACATTATAGTTTGTCCACAAGATTGTCTCAGCATTTAAACCAAAACTCTCTGAAATGCCAAAGATCGTATCTCCTGTGACAACCGAGTATTCCTGGAAATCATATCGTGAAGCGGTAGGGGCATCGGTGTGCGTACCAGCAGATTTTGTTAATCCTTCTACCGGCGCCACGCCCTCATATACGGGCAGTCCCGGATCAGACGTATCAGCCCCGCCCGCCGCTTCAAATGCTTCGGTATTATTTGATGACATTTCTTCGGGAACAAAGTTGCCCTTCATCACCCACACTACTAACCCGATCAGCCCGATCGTAACCATGGCTGTTCCCGCACGAAGAGCAATATCGCCTAAACCCAGGCGCGTTACTCGATCCCAAAAACGGTCCCAGCCAGCAGGAATAACTTGCAGGGAATTATCTTTTTGTTCTTGTTTTACGGGAATTTCTTTTGTTTCTGTATTTCCATCTTTCGATGGAAGATCTTCAAACATAATAGCCTCAAAAAAGTATCATACCATACCGAAAATCACGTAACAAGGAAAGCGATTGTAACAGAGTGGATTTTCTGGAGAACGGGTATTCTTTTCACACGATAATAATAATGAGCACGTGGAAGCAGGAAAAAATTCCTTTTCTTTTTATTCTTAGTTGAAATGAAAATATCATTTAAAATATTAATGAGTATTTATTCAGAATAATGCACGCGATGCATTATTTGCAAACTTTTTTCAGTACACGAGGAACATAGTTTGAGCCAAACAATCCAAATCATTAATAGAATCACACCAATCATCTTGTTATTATTCATCGGGAAGTGGGTCCAAACCAGCAAGCTGGTAGCTGGACAATCCGTTGCGGATATTAAGAAAATCGTCATCAACTTTGCTTTACCCGCTGTTCTGTTTAATTCTTTTTTAGAAGTTGAACTTCAGCCGTCATACTTATGGTTCCTGCCGGTGATTTTCGGGTATTGCCTGCTGCTTTATTTTTTCGGGGTTATTCTGCATCAGCGCTTGGATATACAGGGGCAGTATTTTCCTTTCCTGACCACGGGATTTGAATACGGCATGATCGGTGTGAGCCTGTTCGGCGCTGCCTATGGTTTGGATAAAATAGGAAAATTTGCCGTTGTCGATTTCGGACAGGAAATGTTCATCTGGTTTTTGTATACCGCTTTGTTAGTTCAAAAACGCGACGGAGCCAGCGACACCGGTAAATTACTGAAAATGTTCGCTTCATCTCCGGTGATCATTGCCATTTTCGCAGGTATCCTGCTTAATCTCATAGGCCTCCCTGAGTTACTGGATTCCATACCGCTTATCGGCGGTCTACTGGCAACTATTGATTTGGGCGGCAGCTTAACCGTGCCTTTGATTTTGATTGTGGTCGGCTATGGTATTCGGATCGACATGAAAGAATTTTATTATTCTGCTCGTTTGATCGCAATCCGTTTGATGGTGAATATCCCTGCCGCACTGCTGCTGAACCGCGTATTTATTGAAGGAATATTAGGGCTCGATAAGGGATTTAAAGCTGCGTTGTTCACGCTCCTGATTTTGCCGCCACCCTTTATCCTGACCCTATATATGAAGCCCAGTCTAAAAGAAGAACTGCACAGTGTGGACAATACCCTCGCACTGCATACTATTATCACTATCCTCATTTTCATTATCTATTTCGCCCTGAATCCGACAATATAAAAAACATATTGAAATATGAGTTGATATCACGGCATATAATTACTATATGGGCGCAGAAAAAGAGCTTCTCACGGCTGTTGCATCCCAGCTGAAAGAAAAGAATTTATTCCTTGCTACCGCGGAATCCTGCACCGGCGGGCTGCTCGGCCACCTTATTACGAACCTGCCCAGTTCATCCGATTATTACCTTGGAGGCCAGATTGCCTACTCAAACCAGGCAAAACGGCTTTGGCTGAATGTCCCCGCCGAGGTTCTGGAAACATATGGGGCTGTCAGCAAGGAAACTGTGCTCGCTATGGCCTACGGCATCCGTACTGCATTTGCGGGAGAAGTGGATTTCAAAAAGATCATCGGTTTTTCCATCTCAGGCATCACCGGGCCCGGGGGCGGTACGCCTGCCAAACCCGTCGGGACCGTATGGATGGCCGTAAGCACGCATTTGCGCGATCGTGCCTATCATTTCCAATTTGATGGTTCGCGTGATGCGATCAAATACCAATCTGCACTGCAAGCGCTTAACATCCTCAGCAAAGATATCGAGGTAGCATAAAAAAGCTCTCCAAATGGAGAGCTTGATTCTTTATTTTCCTAATCATTCGCGACCGATATCTTTCATTATCCACTCTTTGGCGTGGTGATGACTTTTTCCATAAAATAGCTTTCTTTATATTTATCCCTGAGATTAACAATTCTCACTATTTTGAATCCACACTTATTCACGTAAAAATGATTATTGCGTTTTGAAAATCCTGGCGTCTCTGAGGTGCACCCCATTTTTAGTACCACTTAGCAATGTAAATAGTGTGGTCTCC